>NZ_JBMOWQ010000152.1:0-2334 GCF_049310485.1 Pseudomonas sp. GZD-209 | reverse complement strand
CGGCGACCACGCGATCATCGTCGGTGCGGTGAAGAACCTGGTGCTGCCCGAGCAGCCGGTGACGCCGATGGTGTACCACAAGGGCAAGCTCGGCGCCTTGCCCCGCGATGCTGCCCCACTGTTTCCGGGGGCCGCGCATACCCCCTCACCTTCGGTTGCGGCCCCCCTTTTCATTCAACGTTCAAGGACCTCGGCAGATGAGCAACGAAAAGTACGAGAAAGGCCTGCAGATCCGCACCCAGGTACTGGGCGAGGACTACGTCAACCGCTCGATCCAGAACGCCGACGAGTTCACCAAGCCGCTCCAGGAGCTGGTTACCGAGTACTGCTGGGGCCATGTCTGGGGCCGCGATGGCTTGTCGCTCAAAGAGCGCAGCATGATAAACTTGGCCATGATTTCCGCGCTCAACCGGCCCCACGAGCTCAAGCTGCACATCCGCGGCGCCTTGCGCAATGGCCTGAGCCGTGAACAGATTCGCGAGATCCTGCTCCAAGTCGGCATTTATTGCGGCGTACCTGCGGCGGTGGACAGTTTCCGCCTGGCCCGCGAGGCCTTCGCCGAAGCCGATGCAGAGTCAACCCGTTAACAACGGGCTGTTTCGAACCACTGCAAGGAGCGCCACGGTTCGTGGCCCTTCGCGATGTTGGCGCAACAGCCTCATAAAAGAGCGCCCCTGATGAAACGCCAGCCACTCGACGACAGCTTCAAGGTCAACCGCAACCCCGTTACCCTGCGTGAAATCGTGCTGGACAAACTGCGCAGCGCGATCATGAACTTCCACCTGCTGCCGGGCGATCGCCTGGTCGAGCGCGACCTCTGCGATCGCCTCGGCGTCAGCCGCACCTCGGTCCGCGAAGCCCTGCGCCACCTCGAATCCGAAGGCCTGGTCGAGTTCGCCGACGCCAAGGGCCCGCGCGTGGCCATCATCACCCTGGAAGACGCCCGCGACATCTACGAGCTGCGTTGCGTGCTCGAAGGCCTGATCGTCCAGTTGTTCACCCTCAACGCCAAGACCAAGGACATCCGCGCCTTGGAGCGCGCCCTGGAAGTCAACCGCGAAGCGCTGGAAGACGGCGAGCTGCAGCAGGTGCTCGACTCGGTGCAAGGGTTCTACGACGTGCTGCTCGAAGGCTCGGGCAACCAGGTGGCCGCCCAGCAGCTGCGCCAGTTGCAGGCGCGCATCAGCTACCTGCGCGCCACGTCGGTGTCGCAAGAGAACCGCCGCAGCGCCAGCAACCGTGAAATGGAAAAAATCGTCGAGGCGATCAAGAGCGGCGACCCGCAAGTCGCGCACCAGGCCTCGGTCGACCATGTACGCGCCGCCGCGAAAGTGGCACTGGACTATCTGCGCCAGAAACAGGACGACAACGCCAAGGTCCGCGAAATCGTCGCTCCCCTGCCCCTCAAGGACCCTCGCATAGGCCGCTGACCATGCCCACCGCCCCGCGCTACTGCCCGCACTGCACCACGGAACTGGCCCGGGGCGTCCCCAACGGCGACACCCACGAACGTCTGCACTGCACCGGCTGCGGCTATATCCACTACATCAATCCGAAGATCATTGCCGGCTGCATCATCGAGCGTGATGGCAAGTACCTGTTGTGCCAGCGGGCGATTGCGCCGCGGCCTGGGACCTGGACACTGCCGGCCGGGTTCATGGAGGCCGGCGAGACCACCGAGCAGGCGGCGTTGCGCGAGGTATGGGAAGAGAGTGGCGTGCGGGGGGAGATCGTCTCGCCCTACTCGATTTTCAGCGTGCCGCAGATCAGCGAGGTGTACATCATCTTCCGGGCCATTGCGACTGAAGAGACCGGGGAGTATGGGGCTGAGACTCTGGCCTACAAGTTCTTCGAGCCTGACGAGATTCCTTGGGACGAGATCTATTACCCGGCGATTCGGCAGATCTTGGAGCGGTACATTCTTGAGCGGCAGGCGGGGGTGTATGGGATTTATATGGGGAATGATGATAGCGGGAAGGTGCATTTCATTCGTTGAGTGGGGTTCGGGTTCGGGTTCGGGTTCGGGTTCGGGTTCGGGTTCGGGTTCGGGTTCGGGTTCGGGTTCGGGACTCAGTGTGTTTGTTTTGATGGATGTATGCGCATTCATGGGTGATGTCGACGCTTAGTCACCTTTCCGCCCTTACGGCGGCCTACTTTTTTCTTGGAAAAAGTAGGCAAAACCGCCTGCTCCCATCATACGGCCCCTACGCTGCGCTCCGGGGTCCCCTCGCTCCGGTGCCTTCCGGGCCCGCGCGGCCTACGACTTGCTGCGCAAGTCTACATCTCGCGCCTTCGGCTTACGCCGAAGGGTGCTGCGCACCAGGGCCCTCCAGT
>NZ_JBMOWQ010000151.1:0-69089 GCF_049310485.1 Pseudomonas sp. GZD-209 | reverse complement strand
CCAGGCGATCGCCTGTGCATGACCCAGGAGCTGATCGCCAACATGCTGGGGGTGCGCCGCGAGGGCGTGACGGATGCTGCAGGCAAGCTGCAGCGCCTTGGGGTGATTGAGTACAACCGCGGGCAGATCAAAGTCCTCGACAGGGCACGCTTGGAACTGCTGAGCTGCGAATGTTACGCCGTGGTAAAGAAAGAGACCGAACGCCTGCTGCCCTACATGCCAGTGCCTTGAGTTGGCGCGAGGTTCTCTTTTCGAGCTGCCGAAGAAGCTCATCAGCCATGCAGTCAGATGCCGGCCTGTGAATTACTCCAATGGGCGCTTGTAATGGCTATAGCGCTCGGCATTGGAGGCCCGCGATGGGTCCGGCGGCCCCTGCCTCTTCTCGCGATGAAAGGGGCGCTTGTCGATGTAGTCATCGCGATCCTCGGGGAGCGCTCTTTTTCCCTCGCCACCTTGACCCTCCGACGAACCGTCGCTTTTGGCTGGCTTGCTACCCAGCCGATTGTTATCTAACCCATACCTGTCTCTGGTCATACTCACCTCTCGATGCTCAGAAATTCTGAGCTAAATCGAGTGTGCGCCCACGCTGACCAGAGACGTTTTATATCAGACCGCCGGGCCCAATCGGCCATTCAGGAATGGTCATACCGGAATGAAGTAGTGCCGCAAAAATAAGCGGAAATTTTTCTCCAGATACTCAACCATCCCACCAGTACTATTCGACTCCAATTGAAGCTTCAGCGCTTCATACTGCTGACAGATTGAGCCATCGCGCTTAAGCAAATCTCGGAGCCCCAGCATCTGAGTGATAGTAAGGTGGCCACGGGCACAAGCGTGGAGCTTGTGTGGGTCGCTAAGGGGCCTCGTTATCAAGTGTCTGCTTTGGGTCGATAGCGGTCAGTCAGAAACAGCTGACAACAAACCAAAGCAGCCGCTCAATTGTGTCTATCAAGCCAGGGTCGATTCATTTGGCCCCTGATCGCGCTGCAGTTCTGCTTGTGCGCGCTAAACCTGCGCGACTGGAAAAGCGTCCAGCCATGCTATGGCGGCAGCGCTTGCGACGCCACCGTCACCCCCAGAAAAAATCGTCCAATACCGTCTTGCAAAAGCCCGGCGAGCGTCTAAGTTTGTCGACAACCGTCGAAATAGCCATCAAAACAATATCACGCAACCTGGAGCTTTTTTATTCCGACCAAGCATTAACGCTCCGCCTTAAAAGACTGAAACGGAAATCAGTCATAACAATATCAAGAGGGATGCTTGATGAAGCGCAGCCTTTGGCATCGTGTGCTTTGCAATAAAGCGCCTGCCGATTATTTCTGGGTATCACTGGTTTGTTTCAGCGCACTGGTGATCGCAAGCTTTCTGTTGTTCGAGCAACAAATCCAGGACTTCCTGGCCCACCTTGAGCTGTACCTGCCCGAAAGCCCCGCCGGCAAAGCCAACCTGGCCCTGCTGTTGATCGCCTTGCTGGCCCTGGACGTCGTGCTGCCGGTGCCGTCGAGCGTGGTCGCGCTGCTGGCCGTGGCCGCACTGGGTAGCGTCGGTGGTTTCCTGGTGATCTTCGTGGGCCTGTGCTTCGGTGCCTGGCTGGGTTACGCCCTGGGCGCCGGCTACTTGCGCGTGCTCTCCGGCCGCCTCGGCCTGCATCAGCGCAAACCCGGGCCGTTGGTGCAAAAGCTCGGCACCCTGTCGTTGATCTGCCTGCGAGGTGTGCCGGTACTGGCAGAGACTTCGGTGGTGGCCGCCGGCATGCAACGCTATCCGCTGCGCGCCTTCGTCGTGATCACGACGCTGGCCAATATTGGCCTGGCCCTGGCCTACAGCGCCATCGGCAGCTTCCTCATCGACGAGAACGCGCTACTGGTCACGCTCATTGCCGGTATGGTCCTGCTGGCGCTTTTCATCGCCTGCCACAGCATGTTCAGGAAGCGGCGCAAACCCGCCACGCCAGAGGTCCTGCACGGCCGTTTTGAGGTCAGCTACGACTACCCGGTACGCTTTACCGATCATCTGTTCGACCTGCGCAACCCCTGCCTGCACCAGCAACTCACCGCCGGGCAGCACGGCCGGGTGACGGTGCTGATCTTCGCCGACGAGCAATTGCTGCAGTGCAATCCGCATCTGCCCGATCAGATCGAAACCTGGTTCGCCAGCCATGCCCGCGACCTGCACCTGCAGGCCGCGCCGATCGCCGTCGTTTCTGGTGAGCTGAGCAAGACCGCAGAAGTACTCCAACAGTTGTACGCCGATATGCTCAAGCATGGCCTCGACCGGCACTGCTACGTGTTGGCCATGGGCGGCGGCGCCTTGCTGGATTCGGTGGGTTACGCCTGCGCCACCTTCCACCGCGGCATCCGTCTGATCCGCCTGCCAAGCACGGTGCTGGCGCAGAACGACGCCGGCATCGGCGTGAAGAACGGCATCAATGCCTTTGGCCAGAAAAACCTGCTGGGCGCCTTCTACCCCGCCACCGCCGTGATCAACGACTTCCAGTTGCTGACCAGCCTCAGCCGCCGCGACCAGATCGCCGGCCTGGCGGAGGCGGTGAAGGTGGCGCTGATCAAGGACCAGGCATTCTTCGAATGGATGGAGCAGCAGGCCGAAGCCCTCGCCCGTTTCGATCATCCGGCCAGCCGCCATGCCATTTACCGCTGCGCCCAACTGCACCTGGGGCATATCACCGGTGCCGGCGATCCGTTCGAACGCGGCAACGGCCGCCCGCTGGACTACGGCCATTGGGCTGCGCACAAGCTGGAAAGCCTTAGCCAGCACCGCCTGCGCCATGGCGAGGCGGTCGCTGTGGGCATGGCCCTCGACGCGCTCTATGCCAATGCCCTGGGGCTATTGAGCGATACCGACAGCGAGCGGGTGATGAGCCTCCTGCAAAAACTCGGGTTCAATCTGTGCCCGACGGAGCTGACCTTGACGGACGAGTCGGGACGCTTCCAGGTCATGCTCGGGCTGGAGGAGTTCCGTCAGCACCTGGGCGGCCAGCTGTCGATCCCTATGCTCAGCCGCATCGGTGCCTCGATCGACCTGCATGAAATCGATGACCGCCTGATGCAGCAGGCCCTGCTGAGCCTGGCCAGCCTTGGCGCGGAGCCCTTCGGCTTGAGCGAGGGTTGCGCGCAATGAGCCAGGCACAGGCGAACCTCAAGACCTGGATGACTCTGGGCCGGGTCTCCAACCTGCCGACGGTGTGGACCAATTGCCTCGCCGCCGCCCTCCTGGCCAGCAGCACCGGCGCCCTGGCGCCACCGTCGGGGCTGGTGTGGGGGCTGCTGCTGGTGACGCTGTCGCTCCTTTACCTGGCCGGCATGCTACTGAACGACCTGCTGGACGCCGATTGGGACCAGCAGCACAACAACCCGCGCCCGATTGCCCTGGGCCTGGTCAGCTACCGGCAAGTGCTGCTCGCCTCCCTGCTGCTGCTGGCCCTGGCGGGAGCCTCGGCACTGGGCCTGAGCCAGTTGACTGAGCAGCCACAATGGTTGCTGGGCAGCATCACCCTGCTGGTCGGCTGCATCCTCGGCTACAACCTGTTGCATAAAAAGTACGTGCACAGCGTCTGGCTGATGGGCGCCTGCCGCTCGGCGCTGTACCTCACCGCCGCGGCCAGCCTGACGGTACCGCCAGAGCCCATCTGGCTCTGCGCGATCCTGCTTGGCGTGTACATCAGCGGGCTGACCTACCTGGCCAGCCAGGAGCACCGCAACCAGTTGCTCAGCCGCCTGCCCCTGCTGCTGATGCTGAGCCCGCTGGCCCTGGCGATCTACGCCGAGACCTTGTGGTTCTGGCCGGTGCTGCTGCTCTGGCTGGGCTGGCTCGGCCGCCACTACTGGCTGCATCTGGCCAATCCGCAGCGCTTGAAGGTCCGCGCCTTCATCGGTGCCGGCCTGGCCGCCCTGCCCCTGTTCGATGCCCTGGTGCTGGCCGTGGCCAGCCAGCCCTTGGGCAGCCTGTTCTGCGTGCTGATGTTTTTCCTGCTCCCACACTTTCAACGCTGGATAAAACCGACATGATCATGGACGTCACCGCGCCGCAGCCGCGCCTGGCCGAACGTAACCGGCCCTTGGAGCAACTGCTCGACGAAAGTGAAAGACAGTGGTGGCAACAGGCCCTGGAACGCCTGCGGCAATCGCCGGACGCCAATACCGCCGCCCTCCTCAGCAGCCAATGCAAGCGCCACCTGCGTGACCGGGCGGTGCCAGGCGCCGAGGGCTGGAGCGCCATCGAGCTGGCCCGCGCCTTGCTGCTGGCCCATGTCGTCGGCCTGCATCACGCAGTGGCCCGCCCGGCGCTGCTGGAGCAGTTGTTCCAATTCGGCGACGACCAGGAAAAGGTCGCCCTGCTCAAGGCCCTCGATGACCTCGACAGCGAGGGGGGCTGCCTCGAGCTGGCCCTGCTCGCCGGCCGCACCAGCAACCCGCAGGTCTTCGCCGCCCTGGCACTGGACACACCCTATGCGTCCCGTCACTACCCGGAGCGGGCCTTCCATCAACTGGTGCTCAAGGCGCTGGGCATGGGCCTCGATGCCGCACGGGTGATCGGCCTGGCGCAGCGCCAGGGCCTGGCCCTCAACCAACTGGCCCTCGACCTGATGGACGAACAGCTCGCCGCTGGGCGCCCGGTATCGCCCAGCCTGCCCCGGCTGATCGCCTTCGGCCTGCTCAGCCCGCCGCAGCGCGAGCGCCTGAAGGGCCTGTACCAGCAGCAACGCTTGCCGACGGAGTGGCGCGACCACCTCGCCGGCAACTGACCGATCCACCGCCAGCCCCCGCACAACCGGCATCTCTTTGCCTTTGATGAGGATTCACCATGCCCAAGTATTTCGACCCGCACATTCATATGGTCAGCCGTACCACCGACGACTACCAGAACATGGCGGCCGCCGGCATCACCGGGGTAATCGAGCCCGCGTTCTGGCAGGGCCAGGCGCGGACCAGCGTCGGCAGCTTCGTCGACTATTTCGACACCCTGCTGGGCTGGGAGCGCTTTCGCGCCAGCATGTTCGGCATCCACCACTTCTGCACTATCGGCATCAACCCCAAGGAAGCCAACAACCTGCGGCTGGCCCAGGAAGTGCTGGACATCCTGCCGCGCTACCTGGTCAAGGATGGCGTGGTGGCGGTCGGTGAAATTGGCTACGACGACATCACCCCAGAGGAAGACCGCTTCCTGGCCATGCAATTGGAACTGGCCAGGCAGTTCAACCTGCCGGTCCTGGTGCACACCCCGCACCGCGACAAAATCGGCGGCACCAAGCGCACCCTGGCGGTGATCCGCGAAGTCGGCATCCCCGAGCACCTGGTGGTGATCGATCACCTCAACGAGCTGACCCTGCCCCTGGTGCTGGAGACCGACTGCTGGCGCGGCCATTCGGTCTATCCCAACACCAAGATGTCGGAGCAGCGCATGGTCGCCCTGCTGCAGCAGTACGGCACGGAGAAAATGATCGTCAACAGTGCCGCCGACTGGGGCGTCAGCGACCCGCTGAAAGTGCCGAAGACCGGCCATGCCATGCTCGAAGCCGGCTTCAGCGAGGCCCAGGTCGAGCAGGTACTGTTCCATAACCCGGTCGACTTCTTCGCCCAGAGCGGGCAACTGGATAAGGCCCTGGTCAGCACTCCATTGCCGATTGACCAGCGCAAGACCTGGCAGGAAAACTCTGCCCTGCGTGGCCAGGACCCGGTGATCAAATGAGCGCCGCCCTGTGCTGGACGCCCACCCGGGTCGGTTACTGCAGCAATGTGCACCCGACCCGCGACCTGGACGGGCTGCGCGCGTCGATCGAGCGCCACTTCCAGGGCGTGCGCAACCTGCGCGGCCTGCGTGAACAGGACAGCGGCCTGTGGATCTGCGCCCGCGCCGCCGAAGAGTTGCAGGACGCTTCGGCACACGGCCGGTTCCTCGACCTTTTGCAGGACACCGGGCTGCGCCTTACCTCGCTGAACGGCTTCCCCTATGGCGAGTTCCATGCGGGCGCGGTGAAGGCCGAGGTCTACCTGCCCGACTGGTCCATGCCGGAGCGCCTGACCTACAGCCTAAATCTCGCACGAATCCTGGCGCAGGCGTTGCCGGCGGACTGCCGACAAGGGGTGATTTCCACCGTGCCCCTGGGCTACGCCGCTAGCTGGAGCCCGGCCTTGCAGCAGCGTGCCGAACAGCAGTTGCGCCAGCTCACCGCAGGGCTGGCCAAGCTGCATCGCGAGAGTGGCAGGAAGGTGGTGTTCTGCCTGGAAATGGAGCCGGACTGCGTACTGGAAACCACCGACCAGGCCATCGCCTTCTTTGCCCATTGGCAAGCCAGCGACCCCAACCATGACTACCTGGCCCTGTGCTTCGACGTCTGCCATCAGGCGGTGATGTTCGAGGACTGCTATCGCTCGCTGGAGCGCCTGCGCGTGGCCGGGGTACCGATCGGTAAGATCCAGCTGTCCAACGCCATGATCTGCCGCCTGCCGGTCGCTGACCCGCAGCGTTTCGCGCAGGTGCTCGACGTGCTCGGCCAGTTTTCCGAAGCCACCTACCTGCATCAGGTCAAGGCGCGGGACAACCAGGGGCGCCTGATGGCCTGGGCCGACCTGCCTGGCGCACTGGCCGACTGCGCCAGTGATCCCGCACGCTTTGGCGAGTTGCGGATTCACTTCCACGTCCCGCTGTTCAGCGAGCAACTTATGCTGCCCGAACTCAGCGGCAGCCAGGTCGCACTGAGGCAGACCTTCGACTATCTGGCCGCCCACGGCGACCTGCGTCCGGTGCTGGAAGTGGAGACCTACAGCTGGGGTGTCTTGCCCGCACAACTGCGGCCGAGCAACGAGCAGGCCCAACTGGGCGGCATCGCCGCAGAGTTGCACTGGGTCGAGGCACAGCTGCGTCAGCGCGGCCTGCTGCACGCGCCAATACGTGAGGGGCATGCCGATGCCTGCCCGTAAACCCCTGTTGCTGATCAACGTGGTCGGTCTAACGCCCTCGCTGCTGGGCCCGAGCACACCACATATCAACGAACTGCTGAAAACCGCGCAGATGGCCAGCCTGCAACCGACGTTTCCGGCGGTAACCTCCACGGTGCAGGCCTCGATCCTGACCGGGGAACCGCCGTCGCAGCACGGAATCGTCGGCAATGGCTGGTATTTCCGTGACCAGGCCGAGGTGCGCTTCTGGCTGCAACCCAACGCGCTGATCCAGGGCGAGAAGGTCTGGGACACGCTCAAGCGCGAACTGCCCGGGTTTCGCTGCAGCCAGTTGTTCTGGTGGTACAACATGTACGCCAACGTCGATGCCTCGATCACCCCACGCCCGCATTATCCCGCCGACGGGCGCAAGCTCTTCGGGCTGTATTCGTCGCCGCAGGGCCTGCACGAACAGATCGAAGCGCAGATCGGCGCGTTCCCCTTCCCCGGCTTCTGGGGGCCGGCGGCGGGCATCGCCTCGAGCCGCTGGATCGTCGATTGCGCCCTGCTCGAATTCCGGCTCAATCGCCCCGACCTGCAACTGGTCTACCTGCCCCACCTCGACTACTGCCTGCAGAAGGTCGGCCCCGAGCACCCGTCGATCGCCGATGAGGTGCGGGCCATCGACCATGAGGTCGGACGCCTGCTGAGCTTCGCCCGGGACCAGGGCGCAGCGGTGATGCTGCTGTCGGAGTACGGCATCGAGGCGGTCGGGCAATCGGTGTCCATCAACCGCGTACTGCGCGAGCAAAACTTGTTGCAGGTGCGCCAATCGCTGACCTGGGAATTGCTCGACCCTGGTGCCAGCGCGGCCTTCGCGGTGGCCGACCACCAGATCGCCCATGTCTACGTCAGGTGCCAAGAGGATGTTGCGCGTATCAAGGCGCTGCTGCAGCGCCAGCCGGGCATCGAACAGGTACTGGACCGGGCAGAGCAGCGCACCTGGCAACTGGACCATCCGCGCAGCGGCGAACTGGTGGCGCTGGCCGCCCCGGGATTCTGGTTCGATTACTACTACTGGTTTGACGAGCGCAAGGCGCCGGACTTCGCCCGCACCGTGGACATTCATCGCAAGCCCGGCTACGACCCGGTGGAGTTGTTCGTCGACCCGACCATCCGCTTCCCCAGATTGAAGGTGGCGCGCCGTCTGCTGCAAAAAAAACTGGGCATGCGCTACTACATGGACCTGATCCCGCTGGACAGCGGCCTGGTCCGTGGCAGCCACGGCCGCCCGCCTGCCAGTGAGCAAACAGGCCCGTTGCTGATCACCGATTGCGACGTACCGCTGCCGCGGAACATTGCGGCAACGGCGGTCAAGCACCTGCTGCTTATGCATTTCCTGGAGCAGCACCAAAACGACCTGGCCAATGCCAAGGAGCACACATGCGGCGAGCCATCACAATAACCGTTCTCAGTACACTGGCCGGACTGGCCCAGGCTGATAACACCAACACCTTCAATTGCAGCAACTTCCTGACGTTCAACGGCAACCAGGCCCAGGCCCGGGATCTGCTCGGCACGAGCAAGGAAACCCTGAGCTGGAACTGGTTCAACTGCCTGAACCAGCTTGCGCCGAACGGCCTCGACCGGGTCTGGGAAACCATGAAGCCGTCGGACCAGGTGTACCTGGCCGATGGCGCCAAACCCACGCCCTACGGCACGCCCTTCACCCCACCAGAGGACGTAACGAAACAGGCCGCCAAGATTGCGGGGATGAACCTCAAGCGCGCCTTCCACAACCTCAACGCCACCCAGCAGGTGGATGGCCTGACTCTGGAAATGGGCGGGGCGGTACCGGCATCGCAACGCGGCAAGCCAGTGCGCTTCCAGTTGCTGATGAGCGAGTCCACCTTCGACTACATCGTCGACCAGGGCGTCTACAACATGAATGGCCAGGACGCCCTCACCAGTGACCTGAACTTCCCCTCCACCTCCTGGGAAGTGAAGGCCGGCTGGTTGTGGATCGGCGAAGACGCCACCTACCAGGCGCAACTGGAGAAGGACGGCTACTACATCGCCCAGGCCTACTACCAGAACAAGGACGGCACCTACGAGGTCGGCTACGCCGCGCTCACCGCCCTGCACGTGATCAACAAGCTGGTCACAGGATGGGTCTGGACCACCTTCGAAAACGTCAACAATCACCTTTACACCGTGACCAACGACATACCGTCCCAGCCGATGACCAACAGCACCGGGCCGACACCGGCGGCAGTACCGGTCAACACGCAGTTCCAGGGTTGGTACGGGAATCTGTCGCGCTACGAGCTGATCGGCACGCAATTGGAGACCAGCCCCAAGCTGCTGGCCAACTCCCAGCTGGAGTCGGCCTTCCAGACCCAGTCCTCGTGCTTTGCCTGCCACGGCACGGCGGCCTATTCGAAAAACAACGGCTACTTCAACTTCGCCCAAGGCGGCGATGCCGGCCAGGGTGGCATCGTCTACCCGACCGAGCCGGTGCCCGCGTCCGAGTTCAAGGGCTACAACAAACTCGATTATGTCTGGTCGCTGAAGCGCGCCCAGTGGCAGCGTCCTTGAGGAGCACGACATGAGCGTACTGAACTTCCCCCGCATCTACCTGAAAGGCCACATGTTCTGGAACCCGCCAACGGGTAACAACAACGATATGTTCCCACTGTACGACGCAGTGAACATGGAGATGAACTGGCGCTTTCTCCAGCACTACAACATCAACAAGGACAATGCCCGCGACCTGCTGTTGAACTGGATGATCACACCCCGGGCGCTCCACGAGGCACCGGACTACGTCACCCAGGTGCCGCCCAACGCGCCGTCCCCGCGCAATCGCTACCCCATCATGATGCCCGCCGAGTGGGATCTGTTCGGCGACAACGGCTGCGGCACCGTCACCTACAAAGAGACCACCTCCACCATCATCGGCGGCGAACTGCCCACCGGTGGCTATGTCGGCAGCGACCCGCTGATCACCCTGCCCTACAACCTGTACGGCAATCCGTTCGGCAGCAGCAACCCGAGCCCGGCGCGCTTCGTCGACGTCAGCCCCTGGCAGAACACCTTCACCGCGCTGTACTTCGACAGGCTAGTGCTGGGCGACGACACTTGCGGGCTGACCGCCAAGCGCCAGTTCCGCATGCTCGATCGCTTCCTCAACTTCAACTGGGGCGCCTTCGGCGGGCTGAACTATGTCACCACCACCTGGCAAACCTGCTTCCCGAAAGAAAACCTGAGCTGGGTGGTCGGCGACTCGGCGCTGCTGAAGAACCTCCAGGCGCAGTTAGACAAGCCGGGTGTGCAGGGCCTGATGTTCCGCTTCTGCACCTACCTGACCTTCTACGACAAGAACGGCGTGTTCAACGACCAGCCGCCGATCAGTGCCAAATCCCAGAACCCGGTGGACATGGCCAGGGTCCAGGCGCTGTACCAGAAAGGCCTGAGCAACCCCGCAGACATCTTCTTCAACCCGGCCTACAGCTGCACCTCCGGTGTGCTCGGCCTGTGGCTCGATGACGAGTACCCGACCGCGCCGGCCGGCGTACGCCTGGTACCTGACGTTGCAGTGGCCGTGCCTGCGCAGTACAACTTCGAGAGTCCGCCCGTGGTAAAGCTGGGTGTCGTCTCGGCGCAGGTTCACGACAGCATCCTGTCGCTGGACCTGATGAATACCTTCCCGTTCCTCCCCGCCACACCGCAAGCGGGTCAGAATCCCGATATCCCGACCGCGGAGAAGCTCGATCTGGGCAGCTTCGACGTGGGCATCGACCAAGGCGGCACGTTCGTCCCGGTGACCAGTTTCAACTACGCGGACTACCAGCAGAGCATGTTCGAGCAGCGCTCGGGCATCCTTGACCTGCTACTCACCGAGAGCCAGCAGGCGCAGTTGACCAGCGGCGCACCGCTGGCACTGCAACAGCAAGCCACCGGGATCCCGACCTCGAAGCAGGCGACCTGGACCGCCGAAGTGATCCAAAGCGGCAGTTTCATCGACGTGGGCGAAACCAGGACCCTGCAGATCATGGTGCAGAAGAACGGCGTGCCCGCGAAAAACTCCCATCTGCTGGTGGCGGAATACAACAACCCTTACCTGCTGGGCACTTCCAGCTACTACCTGGGATTCTGCAACAATCCGGACTTTGCCCTGTTCAAAGACGTCCCGGCCGATCGCACGCAGAACGCCGAGATTTGGCCGCAGTTCGTCGGTGCTCCCGAGGTCGCTGCCATGGCAACCGAAGGCGCGGGACGCAAGCTGGTGGGCTTGCGCAGCGAGGTGGCGACCAATGACGGAGTGGAGGTGACCTACCAGCAGTATAAGGACACCCCCGCCGGGATATCACTAAGCGCCTGCCTCGCCTTCGAGGGCGCCAAGCTGGCCACGCGATACCTGCAGGAGCCGGCGAACGAACAGGTGAGCTACAACTACCTGCCGATCACCACCGACGACAACGGCATCGCCAGCGTGACGGTCACCGGCAAGCTTCCCGGCTTCCCGACCTTGCGCTTTTTCCCCAACGAAGATGGCCAGGCCGATATCGTCTTCAGCTTCAACTACATGAGCGCCTATGTGGACTTTCTCGCGCCGCTGCGGGTGCTGCCGGAAGAGCCCACGCTGAAGCAGGAGTTCGTCGACCAATGGAACAAGGTCTATCTGCAGGCCGACTCGGGGCAACAAATCTGGGACAATTTCATCTACCCGAGGATCTTCGAGCCCTACTACTACCTGTACCCGATCATGGGCAAGTACATGCCGCTCAATGACCTGTCGCGCATCGAAGGCGCAGTGGACCAGCTCATCCGCCTGATCAGCAAGGCGTACCAGGAAGAAAGCACCGTGGCCATGCCGATCACCCGGGACATGCCGCAAAGCCGTCGATCGGTGCTCGAGCTCTGGGCGCAGAAGCTGGTGCAACTGAAGTACCCACCGAGGCAACTGACCCTCGATGACTACAACCATCTGAAGATCAACTGAGGCAGAAGCGCCGGGTGGCTGGGATGTCACCCGGCGCTTTTCATCGTTCAGGGAACAAGGCTCAAGCGCCCGCGCCACAGGAAGGTTCTATGCCAACAACACTGCATATCCCGCACCACCCCCGCGAGACCCTGCGCCCCACTTCGATCATCGCCGAAGGCCTGCTCAACCCCCGCGGCGTCCACGCCGAGGACGACGGCAGCCTGCTGCTGGTCGAAGCCGGCAGCGGCCTGCCCGGTGACCCGTTCACCGGACGGATCAGCCGCCTGCCCGTCGACCCGAGCAACCCGGGCGCGTACCTGCCCCGCGAAACCCTCGCCCAGGGCTTCCGTGCCATGAACATGCAGGCGCGCATGCTGCGTGACGAAATCATGGGCCTGTCGGACATCGCCTTTGGCGACGGCCGCTGGCTGGTAAGCCAGACCGATTACGTCGCCGGCTCAAAACTCCTCGACCTGCAATACAGCCCGCCGGAACCTGTGTGCCATAGCCAGGGCAACCTTAATGCCCTGTGCTATCACCCTGGCCGACGCAGCTGGCTGGCGGTCAAGCCGGATACCAACGAGTTGGTGGCGTTGCGACCCGGCGCGCCAGAACAGGTGCTGGTGCACCTGCCGGACCTGGAACAGAACCAGGAGGCCGTGCCTGTCACCCTGGCCTACGAGCCGGCAACCGGGGCGGTGCTGATCAGCCTGTTCTCCGGCGAACTGCACGCCAACCCGGCGCGCAAGGGCGTGGACTTCGCCGACAGGGCCGGCCAGGTGATCCGGGCTTGGCCGGACAGCGGGCGCCTCGAGGTATTGATTGGCGGCTTGCAACTGCCCACCGGCCTGGCCCTGGACCCGCAAGGCAATGTGCTGGTGCTGGAGCTTTGCGCCAGCCTGCAGCAACCCCTGCGCGTCGACTGGAACGGCGAGGCGCTGCATGGCGGCTTCACCCGCTTCAGCGGACGCTTGCTGCATTGCGACCTGCACAGCGGCGAGGTGAGCATCCTGGCCCGCGAGTTGGATACACCGTCGAACCTGTGCCTGGTGGAGGGTGCGGTGGTGGTCAGCGAAGGCATGGGTCTGTCGGGTCGCCTGTTGCCGACGCCAGAGGGCCGAGTGGTGCCACTGGAGGGGCGATTGCGCCGGGTAACGCTCTGATTCCCGAGAAGGCGGCCACTGTGGGAGCCGGCGTTGCCGGCGAACAGGGCCGTCATCAGCATCCTCGGTTCCCGCGTGTTGCGACGTCGCTACCAGGAGCCTCTCGCTGGCAATGCCAGTGCTCAGGTCGGCGCCTACTCCTTGTAATGTGTACGTCCAGCCGGCCTACCGCCGCCGTGTACTGCCGTTAGGTGATAGTGATCGCTAATCCCAGAAGCGGTCTCTCGGCTTGACTCACCTTCTGCAGCGGCCGTCAGGAGGCTTGCTCCGTTGCTGGCGAACTCTCAGCACAAATGACGCCAATAGCTGATTCACATGGGGGATTGGCTTGCGGACCTATTGCACGACAGCACCTGAACACGCGAGACGATTTGTCCATCTCATAGACCTATTACACCCACATCAGTACCCACTGGCTTACCGCGCCCGGGAGCCTCGCGAGACTGACGGCATCTACTTTTTGCCGGAGTCGTGCGATGAAAACTCACAAATGGTCGACAACAGCAACTCTGCAGAACTTGGCCCCCAATCGTTTGGCCATAGCCATCAGCCTGGTGCTCGCCGGGCTGTTCAATTTCGATATTGGCAATGCCGAAGCACAAACCAGCGTAACCGCGGCAGGAGGTGTGGGCATCAGCAGCGCTGGTGATCACAGCGGCGAAGGCGTCAGCCTTAACGCCGCCACAAGCACCGCCGTCAAAGCCGACGGTAGCGTGATCCAGTTCAGCCAGGGCGAGGTAAAAAGCGGTGCAGTCAGTGCCGCTGCTGCCAAAGGCCAGACTGGTCTGAACGCCACTAACGGCGGGGAAATTCGCGGCGCCGATATCACCGTCGACATGAGCCCCAAAACCGCCGCCAACGTGCCGGTAAATGCCCTCGATATGATCGGTGCGCTGGCCAACCAAGGCGGCATCCTTACCCTGGAAAATGTCGCCATCCTGATGGGTGGTGGCCTCAGCGGGCTGTGCAATCGTGGCCTGGTCAGCATCGGCGGCATCGTCGACTTCAGTGGCGGTGCCATCAGTACCCTGTCCAAAGGCTCGGTGGCCGTACTGGCTATGGACAACGGGCAGATCGTGTTGCGCAACGGCACCAAGGTCACCACCACCGGCAACAGCGGCACCACCCAGGCCAGCCATGGTCTGTTGGCGCAGAACGGTGGGCAGATCGTCGCCGAAGGCATTCAGGTCAGCACCAGCGGTTCGGCGGCCAGCGCCGCGCGGGCAGATGGCGGCTCCATTCAACTGAGCGACAGCACCCTGAGCGTCAACGGCGCCGCCACCAGCACCACCACGACGGCGGTGATCCACGCACAAAACGGCGGCCAGGTCAGCGGCAACGGTCTGACCCTCAGCAGCACCGGCAACTACGTCGGCGGCGTGCGGGCCGAAGGGGTGGGCAGTCAGGTCAGTCTTTCGCGCAGCACGGTGCAGGTCGATGGCGCTGGCATCGTCACCAACCCATCCGCTGCCGCACGGGCCATGGCCGGCGCCAGGGTGGTGGTCGAGCAGAGTGACCTGCTGGCCAAAGGCGTCTACGGCCATGGCGTTTCGGTGGAGGGCTCGGGTTCGTCGGCGCTGATCAATCAGTCCAGCGTGACCACCCTGGGCGCCCGTTCCACCGGCGTGAATATCACCGCTGGCGGTGCCGCCGATGTGCGCAACAGCAAGGTGCTGGTCGACGGCAGCGTCGGCCCTGCAGGCCCCGGTGTGTTGGTGGAGAACGCTGGTTCGACCCTGAGCATGAGCAACAGCGAGGTCATCACCACGCAGAAATCCAGCTATGGCGTACGCGTTCTCGACGGCGCGGTGGTGGACATTCGCGGCGGCAGAATAGACACCGCTGGCGACTACTCCGCCGGCGTCAGCGCGGCGCAATCCAGCGTCACCGCCAGCGACCTGACGGTGCACACCAGCGGCAATGAAAACGCCATGGGGGTGGTCGCGGATCTGGGCGCCACTGTCACCCTCAATCGCGGCTCGGTCACCACCACGGGCAATGGTTCGCCCATCGCCTCCAACCTCACCTACGCCCACGGCCTGGTGTCGCGCAATGCCGGCGCGCTGCTGGTGGCCAACGGTACCAGCGTGCACACCACCGGCAGCCAGTCCTACGGCGCGGCAGTGGACGATGGCGGCAGCATGATCCTCAACGACCTGGCGATAAACACCGAGGGCGCTGGTTCACGTGGTCTGTACGCCGGGATTGGCGCGGCCAAGCCCGGTGCGGTGAGCCTGATCGGCAACAACATCAGCGTGCAAACCCTGGGCAGCAATGCCGCTGGCGCTTTTGTCAGCCGCAAGTTCAAGGATGAACGTGCCGAACTGACCCTGAACAACAGCAGCGTGGTGACCCATGGAGCACTGTCCCACGGCTTGCAGGCCGAGTCCGGCGCCACCCTCAGCGCCAACCACAGCGTGGTCAGCAGCGCAGGTAACGGTGCCCACGGTGCCCTCGCCAATAGCCAAGGCACGCAGTTGGTGCTGGACCAGGTGGCGATTAGCTCCAGTGGCGACAACGCCCACGGCGCGGTGGTTAAAAACGGCGCGCAACTCAACGGCAGCCAGGTGCAACTGAATGCCCGCGGTGTCCATTCCGCTGCACTGGCTGCGCAGGCCGACATTGGCAGTGAGAGCCAGGTACGGCTCAACTACGCCGTGCTCGATAACCACAGTGGTGCCACTGTGGATGTCACCGGTGCCGCCGCCATTGCCCTCGACCATGTGCTGGCCGGTGGCAGCGGCCAGTGGCTGAACGTCGACCGCTCGGCCTCTGCCGCCGGGCTGGCCAACCTTGACCTGAGCGCCTCGCTGGTCAACGGCTCGGCCAGAACTGCCAGCGGCAGCACCGCCAACCTCAACCTGCGCGACACCAGCATTTGGCAATTGACCGACAACTCCAACCTTACCAGACTGAGCAATGACACCAGCCTGATCAACTTCAGCGCCCCGGTCGGCGACAGCTTCAAAACCCTCAGCGTCAATCGCTACCACGGCGCCAACGGCACGATCGCACTGAACACCTACTTGGCCGGCGATGCCTCGCCCTCGGATCTCTTGGTTATCGACGGGGGGAGCGCGACAGGGCATACCAATCTGCAAATCAAGAATGTCGGCGGCGCCGGTGCACTGACCACCGGCAACGGCATCAAGGTGGTCGATGCCATCAACAACGCCAGCACCGACAGCGGCGCCTTCCGCCTGCTCAGCGAGGTGAAGGCCGGCCCCTACCAGTACACCCTGCACCGCGCCAGCCTGGACGACAGCAACCAAGAGGCCTGGTACCTGCGCTCCACCACCGGCGAGGCGGGCAACGAAATCCCCAACTACCGCCCGGAAACATCGCTGTACGCCGGCATTCCGGTGCAGGCCCTGCTGTACAGCCGCGCTATGGTCGACACCCTGCATGAACGGGTAGGAGAAGAGCGGCGCCTGGCCTCGGTAGATCCTCTGCTGGACGAAGACGACAGCAGCTACGGTCCGTCCATGGGCTGGGGGCGGATGATCTACCGCCGTGGTGTGGATAATCGCGGCGCCGTGGACTACGACTACGACCTGCGCGCGGTGCAGGTTGGCACCGACCTGTATCGCAGCGAAGACAGTGACGGCAGCACCAACCGGGCCGGCCTTTCACTGGCGCTGGGGCGCATGACCGGCGCGCTGCAACACACCGATGGCCGCTATGCCGGTGACGACGCCCTGCGCGCCTATAGCGTGGGTGGCTACTGGACGCACTTCGGCCCGGCTGGCTGGTACCTCGACGGCGTGCTGCAACTGAGCCGCTTCAGCGCCACCGCCAAACCCGACACCGTGGAAAAACTGCACACCCGTGGCCATGGCATAACCGCTTCGCTGGAAGCGGGTTACCCCTTCCTGGTGCACCTGGACAAAGAGATCTACATCGAGCCGCAGGCCCAGGTGATCGTCAGTAAGATCAAACTCCAGGATGCCGGCGACAGCGCTGCCGATGTGCGCTTCGATGATGTCGACTCAATCACTGGCCGTCTCGGTGTGCGCGTGGCCCGTGACTGGTTCCACACCGACGACGCCGGCGACATCCATCGCACCAACGGCTGGCTGCGGCCCAGCGTCTGGCATGAATTCAAAGGCGCTCCGAAGGCCGAGTTTTCCTCCTCCGATGGCTACGTGCCCTTTACCGTCGACATGGGCGGCACCTGGGGCGAGGTAAACGTTGGCGTGGACTACCAACTCAACGAACGCACCAGCGTGACCGGCTCGCTGGGTTATCAGAAAGCATTCAATGGCGACAGCCGCAGCTATGAAGGCATGTTCGGGATCAAGGTGAAGTTTTGAAGCGACGACGCACACGTAGGGGAGTGAGCGAAATTGGCGTAGCAACGAGGTTCGGAATATCGGCGTATGTCGCCTGTGGCGATATACGCCCTAAGCTTGAGTCAGCATCAGTTTTACGGTCTGCGTGGTAATGCCGTTGTGGCTGTGGATGCTCAGCTCACCCGCCATCTGATTGACCAATTTCCTCGCCAACACCAGCTCAAAACCCTCCGGCGCTTGCGCAACCCGCACATCCGCCGTCACCTCGCACTGCACCTCTACCAACCCCTGGCCGCGTCCATTGGCGATCAAGCGCACAGCAATCGGCCCCGGCATCGCCCGCCCCAGCATGGACGCAATCACCTGTTTCACCGCCTGGGTATCCACCCATACCTGCGGATGACGCGCCCCTTGAATGTCGAGATCAATGCCCACGCATGAACCGCGCACCTGATCAACCACCATCCCTAGGAGTTCGCGCATATCCACCGGCGCCGCCACCCTGTGGTAGCGGCCGCTATTCAATTCGCTGGTCTGCTGCAAATGCTGCAGCAGACTCAGCATGCGCTCGCTATCGGCCGAAGGTACCTGCGCCACTAGGCGCCGCATTGGGCCATCCAACTCGGCAGTGACATACGCCAACAGTTCATCGCGCTCATGCAAGTCGCTGCGCATCTGTTCGGCATCCTGGCGCAGCAAACGCAATTGCTCGTCGCGGTCGGTGATGTCCATATTGCCGAGGATCATTCCCAGCTGTTTGCCGGCGCGATCGTGATAGGGCTGCCCCCAGTGGCGCAGCACATGGGGCTGGCCGGCTACAGTCATGACAATGTCGCGGGAAAACGCGACGCCGGCGCGGATCTGTTGCAGCAACCACGCCTGCACCAGCTGCGGATCTTCGTCGCGCAACTCGCCCGTCTCGTCAACGCGCCGCCCCTGGATGGCATCAAGGGTGACATTGCGCTGCGCCAGGTATGCGGCATTGCAGGTGAGCAAACGAGCGTCGTTGTCGCGCACACTGACGGCGTAAGGCAGGGCCTCGATCATCTTGCGCAACAGACGCTGCGTGTCGCCGTCTTCGTCGTTCGACTCTGCGCTCAACTCGCCGTGGTTTTCCACCAGGCCATGGCGGCGGGCGATATCGATCAGCTCAAGTTGCGAGGTGGCTTGCAGTTTCTGCTTGAGGCGGATCTTGTAGGTGCTGACGGTCTTGTCGCTCAGGGCCAACTGCGCGCCTATGGCCACATTGCTCAGGCCTTTGCATACACCCTGCAAGACCGCCAGTTCGCGCGCCGATAAGGCCTTTAACGCCAGAACATGGGCATCGCCCTGGGTTGCATGGGTGGTGCCCAGCACATGGCTAGGAAAATAACCGTGGCCATGCAACACCGCATCCAGCGCCCTGGTCAGTTCGGCCATGTCTTCATGCTTGCTGACAAAGCCATGGGCGCCGGCTTCCAGGCAACGAGCGGCGAAATATTCCGAGCGCTGCGCCGTAAATACCAGCACCTTCACTGCATCACCCCGAGCTTGCAGGCGCTGCAGCAACTCCAGACCGCTCAGGCGTGGCAGGTTAAGCCCGATTATCATCAGCGCTGGTTGCAGCTGGCGCACCAACTGCAAGGCTTCCACACCGTTGTCAGCCTCGGCTACCACCTCATGCCCCGCTGCCTCCAGCAGCAAGCGAAGGGCATGACGGGTAACCGTCTGCTCCTCTACCACCAAAATTCTGCTCACCGCGCCGCTCCCTCGCTCGTTCAACCCAGCGTAGCTCAGAGCTACGTGGTGACCGTTATCGACGGAGATCGCTAAGCCACTGCAACGAGCGAACCTATGTTGCAGGTTGCGTTCAGCACTGCCAGGCGTGCTTGTGCTCGGCATGGCTTTGGTTAGAAATAAGCTCCGCGTTCTGAAAAGATGTCTCCCATCACTGTTTCGAAGGGCGTTGGAATGACAGCTCATGCAGAGCGATCGTGGGATGTGGTCCTCATTGATAGTAGAAAAGCCAATTGCGACCGTCCGCTTTGGGTCGGAGGTAGACACTCGTCACGGGCTGCCTTCGACCCATTGCTGCCCTTCATGGGGGCAGCTTGCGGCCAAAGGTTTTAGGTATCTACGAATAAAGGGCGACTCGCCTCGAGACCGTCACTCTCTCGGTCTCGGGCATCACGGAGCCTGTCTAGACGCTAGTTGCTGAACGGAGCGAAATCCTGGAGGTGGCTAGTCATGCGTGCGGTAGCTACCCGCAACCGACGGCAGGGGGTGTCGGAATTTTATTTTTTCAGCTTCGCTTCTCCGGGCTTGAATTCCGACTTAGCGACCTTATCTGACCTCAAATGGCCAGTACGCATCAGTAGTTCTGATGCTTCAAGGAGGCTTCATGGGAAAACAAGAAAAAACCAGTGTTGCGACCCGTCGCTATGACACCGACGATATGACAAAGCGTGTCGTTTGGACTCAGGCTGCAGGCCATTGTGAGCTGTGCGGCACCGATCTCATGTACGACTACCGTGCAGGTCAGCCAATGAAATGGGGCGAGGTAGCACATATCCTGCCAGCTAGCCCAAAGGGCCCGCGGGGTCGATCTGACTATGACGAAACCAAGGCCGCGTCGCTTACCAACGACCCAGCCAATCTCATGCTTCTCTGCCCTGGCTGCCATGACAAAATTGATCGGGATGCTGATGGATACCCAGAAAGCGATCTTAGCGGCCTGCACCAAGCGTACCTGGAGCGAGTTCGACTGGCGGCAACCACTCCTGATGGTGGAAGAGCGATTCCAGTAGTTGTCCTAAGCCAGCATTTTGCAACGAACAACGACATCCCCGTTCGTGATCTGTTGGTGGCAATGTCCTCAGAGGGACTGACTGCATTCGATCATCCCATCAAGATCACGTTTCCGGCCCCGAGCCATCGTGGCAGGGATACTCACTATTGGCAGAGCATCAAGGACAGCATTCAACACGAATTAGATCGGCAGCTAAAGCGCCGCGGAGGAGCCTACGGTGATGCTCCTGCGCTCGCCGTAGTGGGTGTGGCAGACATCCCTGCGCTGATCATGCTGGGACAGTCCTTAGGTGATCGATCCAAGCGCCTGCTTTTCTCGTTCAATCGCGAACACCAACTACGTTGGCCTGACCAGTCAGCCGAACCTCCCGAGTTTGTGTTCACCCCGCCATTGGATGGGGGAGGCCCGCTGGCTCTGGTGTTGTCTATCTCCGCGCAAGTCCCAGCTCGCGATGTCGAAGAGGCACTACCTGGTGCGCGTATCGCTGAGCTGAGCATCCCAATGCCTAGCTATGCGATGGTTCAGAACCGTCGAGTGATACACGCGTTTCGCGACGCTCTACAAACACACTTGAGCCGGCTTGAGGCCATGACTGCAGACACAATCCATGTGTTTGCGGCGATTCCCGCTGCTTTGGCAATTGAGTTCGGGGCGTTGCTTACTACGCAACACCAACACACTTACCTGATTTTTGATCGAGATAAAGACAACCAAAATAGGTTCACGCCAACACTACAGTTGGGCCACCAAGTCCAGGAGGTTCGTTGATGTCCATGAGCAATGAACAGACCAAGCGCGGAAGCTGGGAACACTTTCTGCTCCGCGCCGCAAAGGAGATCTCACTGTCGGGGGCACAGTACGAGAAGATCAACGACCGATACTCCCAGCTTGAGAAGATCCTCAACGCTTCCGACAATCCGCTACTGGCGGAGGCACACATTTTTGTCCAAGGCTCCATGCGCCTGAAGACTACGATCAAGCCCGTTTCTGGCGCCCCAGAGAATCTGGACACCATCGACGCGGACGCCATTATTTGGCTACCTCATGCCCAGGGTGCTGGAGCTCGAGAGGTTCTGGATGCCATTGAGGAACGCTTCAAGGCTGGCAGCCGCGTCCAGGAGGAAATCAGGCAACTACGCCGGGGCATCCGGATCATCTATGCGGACGAAAACCCCGGATTCCACATCGATGTCACGCCAGCACGTGCCATCAGTGGAAATTCTCAAGGCAATGGCGAAGGTAAACTGGAAGTACCGGATCGGGAGACTGGGTGGAAGGCGAGCAGCCCGATTCCCTACTCCAACTGGCTACAAGTGGCTTCGAAGCAGACGATTTCGCTGGAGAATCTGGTCGTCGCGAAAAACGAGCGCGCCTATGATGCGGCAACTCAGGCCCCGTTACCGAAGTACGACGAGTATCTCGATCAGGATCCGCTGCGGGCGACGATCAAACTGCTAAAACGGCACCGTGATGAATGGGCCATCCGCACAAAAAATGCGAGCCACCGCCCCATTTCAGCAGTCATCACAACCCTAGCTACTCACGCCTATCTTGATGTGGCAAAAGAGTCTCAATCGACACCGATTCGCCCGCTGGATGCGATTCTTGAGATCGTTCGAAGGATGCCAAATCACATCAAACGCCTGGGTAATGAGTGCTTTGTCTGCAACCCCGCCGACAGCGGTGAAAACTTCGCGGAGAAGTGGAACAGACCAAGCGAGGGACATGTCTATCGCCGTGCATTCCAGGAGTGGCATGAGAGTGCCGGCGCATCCGTATCTATGGGACTTGAGAGCATGTCCGCAGAGTCCTTTGCTGAGGAAGTTAAAACTAAATTTGGCATGGGACCAGCGTTCATCGCAGCAGTGAATAATGAAATTCCCCCTCACTGGACGATGCCTGGCCGGCCTGATGGCACCACCCGAAACGCCACGTTAATGGGCACCATGTTTGGCGGTGTGAGCGGGACCGCGAGCTCTCAAGAGGATGTGAAGCCAGTTGGACGTCTTGGTTGATCAAACGGATACGTCTCTGCAGCGTGGTATAGCCGCGCTGCGAGGCGCTCTTGGCGGAGATGCCGCACACGCACTGCTTCAGCCCGCAGTCGCTCGGACCGGCGAAGCTGCGAGCTACTGCTTTCCTCTGCCAGTTGACTATACGGGCACGGAGCGGCGGCTACGCATCAGCTTTCCCAAGAATTTCCCCCGCGGTGGGTTGAGGCTAACAGTCGAGCCCTCGCCATGGCTTGTATGGCCTCACGCTATGGAAGTCGGGCTCTGCCTGCATGGTTTCCAAGAGCGCCCAGTGATGGGCACCCCTGAATATGTGGTGTCGGATAGCCTGGCGCGGTTAGGCAAGATCGTAAATTTGTCACGGATGGGTTCATGTGCGGCTATCCGGGATGCCGAATTTCGCCGCGAAATCACATCGTACTGGTCTAGGCAGCAAGGGCTATCTCTACAGAACCTTATTCTTTTGGATCGCCCTCAAGCTGCCTCGAAGCTGTATGCCCTTAGCGATCCTCGACAAACATTACCATCTGGCCAAGAAACAGTCTGGCTCGCCACGGATCTGGCATCTCTGAAAAGACACTGCCTGCGGACGATTGGCCGATCGCCAAGGATGCGAGCACCGGAGGCCCCAGGTTTCTACGCAAAGCTTCGGAGCTATCCGGACCTGCGTCTTCCCGCCCCTGAGCTACTGCTCACTTGGCTTTTACCGCATCTTGCTCCTAATGACAGAACGCAGCTGGTGGCTTGGTTCAATGAGCGTGGCTCACTGCCCAACCGCTGGATCGCTTTGGAGCTACCCGGGGATGCCAGCGCCCCAATCTACTGCCTGAACGTTCGCGCATATGGCCCACAGCTGGATCGAGGATCGAAGTTTTACCTGCGATCAGCGCGGCGTCGGCCTGCAATTGCAGTCAATCATCCCCCAGTTCTGATCCGAGCAACGACGCTAGATGTGCTGGATCGGACAGAAATTTTGTCCCGTGACCTCAGTGGCGTGGCGCAGAAACTAGAAGGGGCTCGCGTCGTTTGCGTTGGGGTAGGTTCCTTGGGTAGCACCGTTGCCCTACAGTTGGCGCGTTCGGGTGTTGGTCATCTGACACTTATTGACCCGGACCACTTGGTCTCGGCAAATCTTGGCAGACATGTGCTCGGTGCCGATGATCTCGGTCTCCCCAAGGCCGAAGCGCTTCAGGTAAAAATTCGCAAAGACCTGCCCTCTACGGAAGTCGCGGCGTTCGCCACCTTCGCTGAAGTGGTGATGTATAAGAATCCCGAGGTTTTTGATAAAGCAGATCTGGTAGTGGTTACTACTGCGGACTGGCAGTCGGAGGTGGCGCTGTGGGGGACCAAGTCGAATGGCACCTCCTGGGGTTTACTCCAGGCTTGGAGTGAGCCTCATACACAGGTGGGGCATGTGCTCCTTGCACCATCTGGTGCATTTGATGCTCGGGGTCTGTTTACAGATAGCGGTGATTTTAAGCACAAGTTCACCGAGTGGCCGGAAGGTGGGGTCGTCGCCCTTCCCGCCTGCGGGGAGAGTTTCATCCCAGGAGGCTCACTTGGGATGGTGAACGTTGCTTCGATGGTTTCTCAAGCTGCATTGCGAGTGTTGAGTGGCAATATCGGAACCCCGAGCTGGGTCAGCAGCATCAATAGACCTGATGACGTGGTTACGCTGGGAGGTAACTACCTCGGGCCTGCGCTACCTGCCGGAATGCAGCAGGCCCAGCTGGAGCGCGATTGGCCGGATGCATCGGAGAGAAGTAAATGACGGCGATCGCTTGGAGATGGACCTGGCCTGGGCTAAACACTCCTCTGTTGGTATCGCAGGAGGTGGCGAGCCTGCTGGAGAGCTACAGACAGAAGCACTTTGATGTAGAGCGTGGAGGACAGCTATTCGTCGATCCCTCAGGTGCTGCCGGATTGGTACTGGCCTTGGCGACTCCTCCTCATAAAGAGGATCGGGCTGGTAGGACCTGGCTGGATTTGAATGCTCATCGCTGTCGAAAGGAAATTGAGCACGCTAACGCCGCAGGTCTCCGCCTGGTGGGGTACTGGCATACGCACCCACAAAGCATCCCCATGATCTCGCCCACTGATATCGGGAGCTTTTCCAGGTTCGCCACGTACTACACCCAACAGCTGCCGCACCCGCTGGCCATCATCGTGGGAAACTGCAGCAGCCACGAAGGCATAAAGGCTTGGTCTTTCAGGGATGGGCGTTATGTTGAAGCCGTCTGGGGCAGTTGGCCAGGTTAGTGGTTACGTGCCTCTGCCAGCATGAGAGCGAAAAGCTCGCCCTGGAATCGTGCATCGTCCAACGCATTATGGTTGGGTGCGCTTTTGGGGGTGAAACGAGCGGTCATTTGGGAGGATTTAGTTTCCCTCCAGCGGCACCCGGTAACCCCCATGTAATACGCCTTCATGTCGAGTGCGGAGAACCCAAAGGGGTTCGTCCCAGAATACTTGTGGAAGTAGTAGTTGATGAACGACCAGTCAAACGGGGCATTCAGCCCCACGAAAACGACTTTCTGATCTGTCGAACATACCTGGTTCAACCACTGCTCCAGCTTGAGCATCGCCGTCTGTGGGGCTAGCCCTTCGGTTTCGAGCCTGGTGAGGTCAAGGCCAGTTACGGCGACAGCCTCCGGGTCGTGTTGTAGGCCGTCCGGCTGGAGCTCGAGATAGATTGACTGAGCTGGCTCAGAGACAACGCAAGCGCCGATGGAAAGCAAGCTATAGATGCCTGGTACAGGCCCCGAAGTCTCGACATCGACGGAAACATAAAGCTCATCGCTCATTATCTTGCACCTTATATTTCGAAAAGTATGTTGGGAGTTGAACAAGGCTAACACCTCCAACTCGATGGAGAAGTAGCCGTGAGAGTCCGCTTCGGGTCGATAGCAGTCTGTCGAGAGTGGCCCCTGTCGACCCACAGCTGTCACTGATGAACAGCAGCATCCCTTTCTAGAGCCAGCGCCTGACCTGTCTGCAGTGAGGTAGCCCGTATCACCGTGGCAGCATGCGCCTGAGGGTGTTGTCCTTGATCAAGTAGTGGTGTGCCAGGCCTGCGCAAGCATGAAAACCAATCAGTGCGTAACCAGCGTTACATACCAGCTCATGCCAGTCCTTCAGTGTTCTGGCCAAAGCAGGATCGACAGGAACAGGCGAAGGCAGAGTGATGCCCCAGTACGGTAACGGCTTACCCGCAGCGCTCAGCATCAGCCAGGCTAACAGCGGAGTAACGATCATCAAACCGTACAAGGCCAGGTGCGTGATGCTGGCCATCACCACCTGCAAGGCAGGTGGCGTGGGCAGGATGGGAGGACGTGAGCTCAGCAGACCAATCAGGCGTACCCATACCAACGCGAAACCCATCTGCCTCGGTGAGCCCCCCCATATGGTCAAGCAGCACCGTCAGGCAACTACAGGCCACCTGTCCTTCACAAGTCAAATGTGTCGGGGCGCTGGGGATGCGTCTGGCTGGTTGGAGTTCTTTCTTGCTGATAGCACGCTTGCCGGGGTTCCCTCTGACAAGCTTCAGCTCTGTCGGGGTGGGTCTTCTCCCGGCCATTTTTGGTCTCAAAAAAAATCATTTCATTTCGCGGGTATGCGCACGGAGAAGGGCGATCGGTCAAGAAAGGTTTTGCGGAAAACATTTTCACCCCCCCTACCCCTGTCATGGGTCCCGCAGCGCCTGGAAGTCCTCAGGATGGCCGGTTCCAGTGGTGCCGTGGGTTCAGCGGCCTGCCGCTGACGTCGCACACAACCTCACGGCCTGACTTCTCCAGGCGCTGCTTGTAAGAGCTGTGGCTGTTGGTGCAGAGCGACTGCCAGTTGGTCCGATCCCGGAAGAGGGCCATGTCACCGCGGTGTGGCTGGATGTGGTCGACGACGGTGGCCGACTTGTTGATGCCTGACTGCTTACAGCGCACGCAGAGCGGGTTCTTGCGCAACCAGCCCTCGCGAGCTTGCTGCCACTGGTAATCGTAAGGTCTGGGCTGTTTCTCTCTATCACTCAATGACACGGACATCTGTCACTCCTGCGCATTGCGCGACAAGAGTGGTCCGGAGTGGCCGCTAGGCTTTACCACGCCATCTAAACCACCAAGTCAGGGATAGTGCGTTGCCATGCGACACTCCATGCCAAATGCTCGCATAAAGGCCGACGCTCTTAGCCTTCACCATCACGAATAGTGACCTTCACTCCCGTAGCCACGATCTCGTACTCAGCTTCGGAGATCCTCCTCACAGCGCCACCCGTGCGTATTTCGAAATGCTTCAGCCCTTCATGTCGAATCATCCCGCTTGATGATCGCTCAACGACCTCATCCTGGTAGATGTTGATCACGTACTCCAAATTATCCGTGCCAACTCCAACGACCTTCCCAACATATTTGTCTGCCATGTCTGAATTCCTTACGTGAACTGTCAACGTAGCGGAAACCCAACCGGGTGCTTTTCGACCGCGCCCTTAGGCCTCAATTGAATGATAGACATGTTGCCTCGCGCGCCTTGAAACGAGACGGGCGTGAACGGTGGCGCGATCAATCGACTCTCACGATTTTGGCGACGTTTCCTTTAGCTCTACAAACCAGAATGGCAGCGAGCAAGTAGAACGCGGTGTTGAACCAGGACGCGTCGGCGAAGTCGTCGTGCAGCATCATGCGGCCGATCAGGCTCACGAACTGCATCGCGCACGCGGCCCAGCCCTAACTTGTAACGGGCACCGGGATACGGCCGGTAGCGTAGACCAATCATCACGAAGATGACGGCGCACAAGGCAGCCTGGATAACGGCAACCATTCAACCCTCCTTCCTGGCTGGCAGGCGGAAGACCCATTGCAGCCAGCGCGGCATCTGGCCGGTCTGCATCCACTCCAGCAAGCCGGAGAACGTGACCACACACAGAACGCCGCAGACAAAGGCCGAGAAACCCGCTGTTTGCGTCCATGCCCGGCCCATCAGCTCAGCGGCACCGAAGTAGCCGCCGATCCGGCCATTGGATTGATTGAGCAGCATGCGATTGCCCTGCTTCAGGAACTCCCGCTCGACTGGGGTCAAGCTCTTGCGCGGTAGAGCCGCTGCGACGTTATTCATGGCCACCTCCTGGCTCTGAATCTTGATTGCGCATCCTCCCTTGGGATGGATCCTGAAAAACGCCACAGCCCGCGTCGGCACTGGCGTCGGCGGGCAATGACGGAGTTTCCTGTCTCGGCTATGTCTCGGTGTGCAGCACAGTAAAGCCGTGCTGGTCGAGCTGCTGATGCCAGGCCTCCAGGGCGCGGCGTTTTAGGGCCTCGGCGGTGGTGTGGATATAGGTGGCGTCCAGATCCTTCATGGCGTGGTTGAGCAGCAGCTCACCGACCATGTAGTCCACCCCCAGGTCGGTCCAGGCCGTGCGGGCTAACTTGCGCAGATCGTGGCTCGACCACGCGCCCTGGGCCAGGTCGGTGAACAGGGTGCTGGCCTTGCTCGGGCTCAACGGCGCACCGTGGCTGCCGGGGAACAGCAACGGACCCGCGTAGCCCTGGGCGGTCTGCAAATGCTGGTAGCGGCGTAGCAGCGCACAGGCCTGGGCGGTCAGTGGCAGCGTGTGCTCGGCCTTGGTCTTGGTGTCGCCCGCCGGGATGAACCAGCGCCCCGCGTCGAGATTGAGATGACGCCAGCGCGCCAGCCGGGTCTCCCCCAAGCGCGAGCCGTGGCATAGCATCATCAACGCCAGCATGCTGCCCGCCGGCTCGACCTCGAAGCGTTGGTTCAGCCGCGCCAGCAGGCCCGGCACATCATCTCCGCGCAGCCGCGCCGGCTTGGGCCGGATCCGCGTCCGCACGAAGTCGGTGAACTTGAGCGCCGCCAGCGGGTTGGCCGCCAGCAGCTCCAGGCGCAGGGCCTGACGGAACGCCACCGCGAGCACCCCATAGACCGAACGCACGAAGGACAGGGCGTAGCGCTCCTGCAGCGGCCACATCAGCTGCTGGTCTATCAGCTGTTTGTTGATCGCATCCAGGCGCTGGTCCCCCAGGCGCGGCAGCAGGTGACGATCCAAGGCCGACCTGACGCTGGCCTTGCGCTTGGCCGACAGCCCCCGATCCCGGTTCATCCGGGCGCGGTACCACGCCAGCACCTCGCCCACGGTCGTCCAGCTGGTGGTGGTGGACTTGGCGCTGGCATCGGCCGCCCGGCGCGCCAGGATCGCCGGCAGCGTGGCCAGCATGGTCTTGGTGTTGATGCCCGGGTAATCCCCGGCCTTGCCCCAGCGCTGGCGAAACACCACGTGCCAGGCGCCTCGGGTGCGGTCGGTGGTCGAGTAACGGAAGCGCAGTTCGCGGTGGCGAGTATCGCGCAATTGACTTGCATCGCCGGCGGCGTGCCGGCGGATCTCGGCATCGCTGAGGGTGACGGTCAGGGTTTTAGAACCGCTCATGGCCCCCTCCCTTGTAGCGCTGGGCATAGCTGCCCCGCCCCGCCTCGATCTCGTCGTCGCAGGGCAGCGAGCCCATAAAGTCGGCAAAGCGCCCGTATTGCCCCTCCTGCTGGACGATGCAGCTGCCGACACGGGCGTGCCGGCACTTGGTCATGAGAATCTCGGTCAAGCCGTTCTGGCCTTCCTCGCTGTCCATGTCGCGATGGACCATCAGGATGCAGCTGGCGTCAGCCTCGATCTCGCCGGAGTCGCGCAGGTCGCTGGACTGCGGTTTCTTGCCCACCCGCTTGGTGGATTCGCGGTTCAGCTGCGCCAGCTCGATCACCGGGATGGCCAGTTCCTTGGCCACTTGCAGCAGCGCCTTGCTGATCTGCCCCACCTCCTCGTTGCGGCTGCGGCCGGCGCGGTCGCCGCGCACCAGCGTCAGGTAATCGACCACGATCCCGGCCAGGCCGTGCTCGCGCTGACACTGCCGCGCCGTGGCGCGGATGCTGGCCGGGGTCTGCACCGGGTCATCACAAACGAACAACGGCGCCTGCTGGGCCTGGGCCACTGCGCTAACCATCCGCGCCCAGTCGTCGTCCTGCATCCGGTCTGGGTTGTCCAGCCGCTGGAGGGACACGCCGCCCAGCGAAGCAATGGCGCGCAGGCCCAGTTCTTCGCCCGGCATTTCGATGGAGAACACCAGCCACGGCTGCTTTTCTTTGACGGCGTTGTGCTGGGCGATCTGCAGGGCCAAGGTGGTCTTGCCGCTGCCGGGTAGGCCGGCGATCACCGTCACCTTCTTCGGGCGGATGCCCTGCACTAGCTCATCCAAGGTGTCGAGGCCTGTGCCGGGCCAGGCCGGTGCGTTGCCGTTCAACTTGTCATCGACCAGTTGCGCCGCCGCCCCCATCCACGCGTCCAGGCGCTTGAAACCCTTGGTCTCGCCGTCCAGGTCACGCAGTTCGGCCATGGCCTGTTGCGCCGTGGCGATCACCTCGGCGGTGGGGGCGCCCGCCTCCACCATGGTCTCGGCCTGGCCGGCAATGTCGAGAATGTGGCGGATAACGCCCCACTCCTTCACGTGCTTGGCGTAGGCCTTCCAGTTAGCCATCGAGGGTACGTTGCGGGCCAGCTCGGCGGCGTAGGCCATGACCGAGTCGCTGCTGGGCAGGTGGCGGCGCACCATGCTCACGGTCACGGGGTCGATGGGCAGGTTGCGCTCGCGGCATTCCTGCATCGCCTCGAACAACGCCGCGTTATCGTCACGGTAGAAGTCACTGGCTCGCACCTGGCCGAGGATGTCCTCGACCAGGCCGGTATCCTGGTGCAGGCCCGCCTGCAGCACCGCGCCGAGCACACCATGTTCGGCTTCGTCGCTGAACAACGCCCTCATGCCACCGCCCTCATCGAGGACCAAGTGAAGCCAACCGCCATGCCACCGTTCTGGCGAAGGCGGTCCAAGGCGCGGTCACCGATGTAGGCCTTCAGTCCGTCGACACCCAGGTTGCTGATCAGCACCGTCGGCAGGACCGCCTGATACCGGCGGTCGACGATGGCGTGCAGCAGCGCCAGCTCGTACTCGCTGCCCTTCTGACAACCGACCTCGTCGATCACCAGCAGGTCCAGGCCGCCTAGGTGCAGCACCACGTCCCGGTCGGTGTAGCCCGAGGTGGCGACCATCGAGGCGCGGGCAAGGCTGATGATGTCGCTGGCCGGAATGATCAACGCCCGGCACTGGTCGGCCACGACGGTGCGCACAATTGCGCTGGCCAGATGGGTCTTGCCGCAACCGACGTTGCCGGTCAGCAGCAGCGAGCGGCCGGCACGGAAGTGCACCGGGAAGTGTTCGGCGTAATCGCGACACTTGCTCAAGGCCTTGCGCTGCTGATCGGTGTCAGCGACATAGCCGTCGAACGTTGCGTCAGCGAAACGCGGCGTGATGCCCGCCCCGATCAGCGCCGCGGTGGTGCGCTCAGCGCGGGCCTGACGCTGGGCCAGCGCGTAGGTCTCGGAATCGCGCGCAGCCAAGTGCAGCGCCTCCCACTGGCAGCGCTTGCAGCCGCGCACCAGCAGCGAGCCGTCCAGTTGCTCGACTTCGCTCATGTCGACCTCGCCATGCGCGGGGCACTGACCAGTGAACGCTCGCTTGGCCGGGGCGCGGTGGAACAGATCAGAAATTTGCACGGCCATCGGTGCTCTCCAGGTACATGTCAGGGGTGTGTTGCGGCAGGTCGTTGAATGACCCAAAGTGCGCGGCGTGGCCGGCGGGCTGAACAACGTCGTGCCAGCGCTCGCCGTTGAGCCAGGTCGAGGCCAACGGGATGTACTGGCCGCCAGCCTTGGTCCAGTCCCGAGAGGCACAGTGCTTGGCGAGCGCGGCGATCATGAGTGTCTGCAGGTCGACAGTCGGGTTGAGTTTGTTCCAGGCCTTCAGCGCCTCCTTGCGACTCCTCTTTTTCGGGTACAGCTTCCAGAATTGATCGAACCCAGCGGCATCGAAAATGCACACAGGTATAGGTTCTTTGACTGGTTCAAAAGAGTGACTGGTTCTGGTGCTTTCTGGGCCTACACCCCCTCTAGGCTCTGGGCCTACACCTGTGCTTTCTGGGCCTACAGGGGGGCTGTTTCGGCCTACACCTGAAAGTGTCAGGGTATACAGGTTGGTGGAGTTCCCTTTCGGACCATCCCGATTCTCAATTCGAAGCAGACCTTGGGCCTCCAACTGCTTGATGTGCTTGCGCACGGTACTGCGGTCGATCTCGCATTGATCAGCGATATGTTGATACGACGGCCAGCACTCGCCCTGATCGCTGGCGTTGTCCGCCAGCTTGATCAGCACCAGCTTGCGCAGCGGATTGCCAACTGCGGTATTCATGGCCTTGACCATTAAATCCATGCTCACGGGCTCAAATCTCCAACACAGCGGTGATCCGCTGAACAAACAGGTCGTACGGTTCTGCCAGGGCGATGCCCTCGTCTTCCAGGTCGGCGCGTCGACGTTTCGCGGCCTCGTAGATCAGCCGGCGATCATACTCAGGAAGACGGCTTGCCCTGGCCTCCACTGAGGTGTGCCCGCCGGCTGCGGTTGCGCGGTGGGGTTCCGCCAGCAGCTCGAAATCCACCTCGCTGATCCCAACCGAGTCAGTCGGGTGAGGACCGAGAAACGGGATGGTGTTGTCGATCATCGCGTAGACCTCGACTTGATCTTGAAACGGTCCTGCGGAATTTCCGGGTGAGTGGCACGCTCGGCCGTGACGTACACGCACTGCGCAACGAACTGATCGAAGCGGCGCGTGATTGCTGCTCTGGGCCAGATAGCGAAGGGCTGTCCGCCTTCGCCTGCGTGCCGGCTGCGCACCATAGCGAATGGCAGCGGCGCGCCGGACACCTCGCGCATCACCGCATTGACCACCCACACAGGTAGGCCGTGACGGTGGTTGATGCGGTCGCGGATCGAGGTGATGGTCTCAAAGCCGCTGGGCACGGAGTCGAGATAGCGGACCTGCTCAAGCCTGGCTGTGCGATCCTCGACACGCTCCAGCGCCACTTGCTGCTCGGCCTGCTGACGCTCAAGCGTGACCATCGTCTGCGCCTGCACCAGCAACTGCTCAGCAGGTGTCATCGGCCGCTGATAGCTGCCTGTCTTGCGAATCGATGGGATGACCTCCCCTGCAACCCACATTTGCAGAGGAAGTGCGCCAGGCTTGTCGGATCTGCCCAGGAAGAAATACAGGCCCTGCTCGCTGAGCACAGCCATTTGCTGACTACCTGAAGGGGTCACAACGGATGTGACCCCCCGCCACTGATCAGGAACATGCTCAATGCGGCTGGTGCCATTCCAGACATACTCCAACTGCTCGGCAATGTCCTTCGCCACGAACCACGGCTCGCCAAGGTCATCGGTCACCACACGAATCGGGGCGCCCTTGAAACTGAACGGAACCAGGTTCATGCCGCACCTCCCGCGCCCAAGCTTTCAGCCTCCTCGTACTCTCGGGCTACCGTCAGGGCTGCGGCATCTACCAGTCCCCGGACATGTGCAAGCGTGAAGTCGTCGCTGTAGAGCAGTTCGTAGCTGGCGTGGTAGATGACCTGCGCCAGCACTACCTCAGGTGGCTGGCAATCTGCAGCCGCTTGGCCGCAAACAAGCTTGTAGACAGTATCGAAGAAAAACGAGTTGCCCTTGAGCTCTGGCGCTTCCGATGGGCTAGCAGTGCTCATGCCTCACCTCCCGCATCACGTTTCGATGGGTTTGATTGTCGTGGCGCGCAACCATCGCGGCACATTGATACCCTCTCCAGATAGGTCCTGCCCGGATACTCGGCATCGCGACAAGAGAGAATCAGGTCTTTGTGCATAGAGGCCGATAGCTGAACACGCTCGAACTCATCAGCTCGGCCAGCGCAGCCCTGAATGAAAACCCGAGCGCCTGGGAACAATGGCTGAAGCATTTCGAAAAGCTCCGTGGCGAGACCAAGATTCATGCAGGGCGCCCAGGAGCTGATGAATTCCATTTCTTCAAATTCGACGCAGACCGAGTGGTAAATGAAACCCCTGATTTCCGGCTGACTATCTTGCGGGTCCGGTGGTGGAGTGTTATTTTTCGGGTGCAGCATTTCGTCGTCTCCTTTCTCAAAGACGATTGGTATTTGCAACCTGCGCCAACAGGTTGCGGCTTAAAGGCTCAGCTTCGGCTGGGCTTTTTTGTGTCAGGCGTTTTTCAATCCACCATCGCACAAAGCCCAAAAGTGCAACCCCCGGTCAGAGAGCTGCTCTGACCTACCCCGGACGGGGCAGCGAAATTGACTTTCGTGCGCGCATATCACACCCCCTCAAAAGTGAAAGCCCTGCCTCTCTTAGTGCAGGTGCATAGGGCACTGATTTCGCCAAGCCTCAGGAGTTTTTTCCGCGCATGCGCGGGTCTTTCGAAAGCCATTTCCCTAACAGTGTCCAGGGAATCTCCAATTTCGAGCAGGCCGGTGAGAGGCTGAGAAAATTGTCCTACCGTTCTCTCGAGAAACCTTTTAATCGGGCTTAAAGATTGGCCTTCACCCTCAAAAAGATTCCGCATGCAGAACCTTTCGAATCGAAGCTTGCGGCCGCCGGCTAATGGTCTCCACTTCGGCGAATTTCCATAAGGGGGGGAAACCACCTGTGAATTCATACAGTCCCACCTACAGCACTGGATGGATGAACAGACCCATTAAGGTGCTCTGCAAAACCGGTGAAGGCAGACATAATCAGCTCAAGGTCGGGGCGTGGAGCGACCTGGTAGCCGCTGCTTGGAAATGCTTTCAATTCAAAGGCTTCAAACCGCCCATCTGGAGAGCTACGCACGATAATGTGCCTGCCACTTCTGACGGCTTTGCTGATTGCGGCCTGGCTGGTGCCAAGCCTTTTGGCGGCCTCTTCCTGGCCATACTGACCAACGAAATCTGCCAATTGAATGGGTGTCATAGCGTCACCTGAAAACGGCTTATGACACATAAAATAACCGCTAGTAGTAAATATGTCTATACCTTCGGTTTTGGTAATTTACTACCATCGGTTCTAGGATAAGCCCATGAAAAAACGACCCCTTACTCCACAGCAGGCCGAAGAATGCGCCAAGTTGAAGCAGGCGTTCACCTCAAGGGCCAACCGCAAGATCACTCAGGAGCGTATTGCAAATGAGCTCGAGATCAGCCAGGCAGGCGTAAGTCACTACCTGAACGGAGTAAACCCACTGAATGCTCGAGTCGCTGCGGCGTTCGCGAAGCTACTTGAGGTGCCGGTTTCAACGTTCAGTCCTCGCCTCGCCCAAGAGATCGATTGGACGAGCGAGGCTGCTCGCATCGGGGCCAAAGCCAGGTCCGGAGCTGAAGCCAGCAACGTAAAGCTTGCGCTTCAACCAGCCATATCATTTCGCTACCCGGTGATCAGCTGGGTAGCGGCGGGTGATTGGGCTGAAGCTGTCGAACCCTTTCCCCCAGGGTACTCTGACAGGTATGAAATCTCCGACTATGAGTCCAAGGGGGTAGCGTTTTGGCTTGAGGTTAAAGGCGACTCAATGACTGCCCCATCCGGGCCCAGCATCACCGAAGGAATGATGATACTGGTAGATACCGAGGCAGAGGCTCACTCCGGCAAGCTGGTGGTAGCCAAGCTAACCGACAGCAACGAAGCGACATTCAAGAAGTTCATCGAAGACGCCGGCCGGAAATTCCTGAAGCCGCTAAATCCCGAGTATCCGATGATTCAGGTTAACGGAAACTGCAAGATAATCGGTGTGGTAGTCCGCGCAATGATGAAGCTGTAACGCTAACCCACTCGAACCTTGAGGCCCGCATCTGCGGGCTTTTTTGTGCCTCCAATAAAAATACAACCATTGGTATTGACATTTATTTATAACCGCCAGTATTGTTCATTCGACACGAACGACCAGGGATACGTAAATGCAAGTGATCGGAGGATGGCAAGGCGAGAGCGGAGGATTGCTTGCGCCACGAGAGCTGGAAGGTCTTCTTCATTGTGCAAGCGGGTGCACTATCAAGGAAGCCGCGAAAAGAATGGGCATTAGCCCGGAAACGCTGAAAAAGCGCCTTGATTCAGCCAGATTGAAACTCAAGGTGGCCAACCTTCGCGCCTTGGTCGGCGAGGCATTTCGACGCCAGATAATCAGCCCCGCCGCAACCACCCTGGCACTGATCATGGCCATCCACGGGATGATCGATGACAACCAGGTGATGCGAGTTCGCCGTGGCGGTAACGGCGGCGAGCGAAAGATTGAAACCCGTGTAGCGACCCGGCGCGCCGAGTGCGCCATGGCGGCGGCCTGATACCCGCAGCCTGACCTGATCCACCCCTGATTTTGCGAAAGCCAACAATCGCGGTAGGCCCCCGGCTTGCCTGAAAAAAGGAGATTCACCTTGTTGATCTTGACCCGACGCATCAGCGAATCCACCCGTATCAACTCCGACATTGCCGTCACCATCCTCGGCGTGAAGGGCTCCCAGGTCAGGCTGGGGATTCAAGCTCCGGCCGGGGTGCCGGTCCATCGAGAGGAGATCTTCGACAAGATCGTGGACCAGGGCGGCACCCTGCCGGCAACCCTGATCAGCAGCAGCACCGATCCGGTTGACCTGTTCATCCAGCTCAACCCTTCCGGGCTGGCTGAGGAGCACCTGGTCAAAGGCAGGGAAAGCTTCGTCGACGCCTGCACGCGCGCCCACTATGCAGTCTTCCTGGCCGGGTACACCGCGGCGCAAGGTGGCCTGCAATGAACAACCATCCCAAGCCAACCCTGAACGAGTTCGAGGACCTGGGCGAGCGCCTGGTGCGCTTCGGCAAGGCTCTGCAGGACAGCACCACCAGCGTGGGTCGACTTAATCAGCTGGCCCGGGAGTGCGGCATCACACTGCGCCTGCGCGCCGTTGCCGAAATGGAGGGCGCCACCCATGGGCAGTCTCGCTGAAATGGCGCTGGAACAAGCCCGCCAGCGGATCAGCGGGAAGCCAGCGAAAGCGCCTACATCGAAGGCACCGAAAATTAGCGCGCCGGCGCCGGACGCCAGGCCGCGCAGCCTGGAGGTGGTCGTCACCGGCCCCATCAACCACTTCATGTTCCTGGAGGGGCGAAACTGGGCAGTCGACATGGTCGCATCGCTCCGCGCCTCCCCAGTTGCCGTGGTGACAGGGCGCTTGGCCGGTGCTGCAGTGGATCGGCCCGGCAGCTATGCGGCTGGCATCCAGTCGGTGATCAAGGAGCTGAAGGAGGCCTTGCAATGAAACGTCGAGCAATCAGCCCTGCCGCCCTAACCGCTGTCGGCCAGCCACTGGCGGGCCGGCTCTTCGCGGGGCGTATCTTCTTCGACGGCGCCGAGCATGCCGTCATCGATGCAGGGCGCGAGTTCGAGGCTGAGGCTCAGTGGTGGAACCTGCCTGGCCCACGCCTGAATGTCCGTGTTGCAAAGTCTTACTTCGATGGCCGGGTGAACACTCAGGGAATGGCCGAGGCCGGAAGCTCGATTGCCAAGAAGATCCTGGGCATGACAATCCGCGCCCCCAGCGACTGGCACCTTCCGAGCATCGAGCAGCTGCAGGTGATGAGGGCCAATCTCCTGCAGCTAACGGACTGGGGTAAGCATTGGCCGGCGGATGGTGCTGGCGGGCCTGCGCAGGCCTTTGCGCCACAGGAGTACTGGGACAGCACACAGAAACCCACCGCTGGGAGCTCCCGGTGCCTGCACATGCTGCCCTGGTGCGTGCCTGACACCAACTGGTCTAGCAAGTGCAAGGGCATCCGCCCGGTGCGCACGCTGCTGATCAGCCAGGAAACTTTCGTGCATGCACTGTCGACCGATGCACCGGTCACCGAGGCGGTCCTACGCGGCCTGGCCAACCAGGTGGCGGTGGCCACCGTGCTCGAGCGGTTCGTGAACGAGGATACTGGCAAGCTCTACGGCCGGACTGAGGCCCTGATAGCGGAGCTCGCGGCTCTGGCTGCTGGCACTGTCGTGACAGACCAGCGTAACAACCAGAACCTGACGCATCAGGCGTCGAACCACAGTGTCGATTGAGGCTCAACCATGGCTAAAGTCATAGCTCATATCACCGCCAGCCTACCCAGGCTCATGGAGGTGGGCGAGTATCGGAAGCTGCGCTACGCCGGCGGCAAGCCGAGCTTGCAGCAACTTAAGAAATGGATTGATGAAGGAGAGTTAGCAGGCGAAGTCCGCGGCGGAATGTACTTCGTCGACCTTCAATCCGCCGTGATCGGTTCGAACGACCCGCTCTTGGCTCAAATGCTGGATATTTGAAATGGCACCACGACCGCGTAGCCCGAAGAACAAGACGCTTCCGCCCAACTTGTACCCAAACGGGAAATACTGGCGATACAAGAACCCGATCACCGGGAAGATGACCAGCATCAACAAGCCGTATGACGAGGCGGTGCGCCTGGCAAAGGCCGCCAACGCCAAGCTGGCTTTCCTTATGACCGACAACGGCGAGATGCTGGCCACCATCACCGGCGACCGCCTGCCGACTATCGGCAACCTGATCGATCGCTTCGAAACCGAGTGGCTGCCCGAGCGCGGCTATGCGCGGTCGTCGCTGGACGAGATAGGCTACAAGCTCAAGCGCTACCGGGCGGATATCGGGCACCTGCTGGTGGGCCAGTTCGACGTTCTTGCCGCCGCCGAGTATCTGGACCAGTTCAGCAACAACGCCTACACGAAGCACCGCAGCCTGCTAGTCAGCCTGCTGACCTTCGCGATCGCCAAAGGCATGACCGAGCGCAACGCCGCTGACATGACTCTGCTCAAGAAAGCGGCAAAGAAGAAACGCCAGCGCCACACTATTGAAGGTGTGCAGAAGATCCTGGACGCAGACACCACACCGGGGTGGCTCAAGCGCGCTATCCGGTTGGGCCTGACCAGCCTGCAGCGGCGCGAAGATATCGTGACATGGAAGAAGTCGGCGGTTGACCTGATCAAGAACACCATCAAGGTATCCCCTGGGAAGACCGACAACTACGACACGCCGATCCACTTGCAGATCATCATGGGTAAGGCACTGCGCGAGACGGTGAACGAGTGCTTTCGGTCGCCAATCATTTCGCCCCTCCTGATCCATTACCGCCCGAAGGCGCGCCGACAGGACCAGATCGAGGCGAAAGAACATTGGACGGCGGTCACCCCTGATTACCTGTCCAAGAGCTTCAGGAAGGCCAGGGACGCCGCGAAGGCATACGAACACCTCGATCTCGAGGAGCGCCCAACCTTCCATGAGATCCGAGCCCTGGGCGCCTGGCTGTACGAGCAGCAGAAGTTCTCGACCGAATATGTGCAGTTGCTGATGGGGCACGCCACTGCTGAGATGACCGAGCGGTACCAAGACGGGCACGCACCGAAAGAAATTCAGTACGTCGAAGTGAAGGCTGATCTGGCCATCTGATGAACGGCGGGGCCGGCATAGACCAGATTGAGGTGGGTGGTTTTGCAAAAGTTTTGCAAAAGTTTTGCAAAAACAAAAAGGGCGACCCTCTCGGATCGCCCTTCAAGTGCCCGGAAACCGGGGCTTTTGTTTGGTAGGCACAATTGGACTCGAACCAACGACCCCCACCATGTCAAGGTGGTGCTCTAACCAACTGAGCTATGTGCCTGTCGTGTGGGGCGCATTCTACGCGTTACAAAATCGCTGTCAACGCTTTTTTTCACGCTAAGCTACTGAATCTTAAAAATATTTGAAAAAGGATAGCGGCAGGGTCGGCGTAAAGGATTTTCACCGGACGACTAGCGGGTGTTTATTATTATTGATAGCATCGGTACATTCGTTAAAAATATAAAACACGAGGTTCCTCGAGCATGGCCACTACCCCCTACCCCCAGTCCTACTACGCCGCCTCGGCTAACCCGGTGCCGCCACGTCCGGCGCTGCAGGGTGAGGTGGAAACCGATGTGTGCATCATCGGTGCCGGCTACACCGGCCTGTCCAGCGCCCTGTTCCTGCTGGAGAACGGCTTCAAGGTGAGCATCGTCGAGGCCGCCAAGGTCGGTTTCGGCGCTTCGGGCCGTAACGGCGGCCAGATCGTCAACAGCTACAGCCGCGACATCGACGTGATCGAACGCACCGTCGGCCCTAAAGAAGCACAACTGCTGGGCAAGATGGCCTTCGAGGGCGGGCGCATCATCCGTGAGCGCGTGGCCAAGTACAACATCCAGTGCGACCTGAAGGACGGCGGCGTGTTCGCCGCGCTGACCAGCAAGCAGATGGGGCACCTGGAATCGCAAAAACGCCTGTGGGAACGCTTCGGCCACACCCAGCTGGAACTGATGGACCAGAAGCGCATCCGTGAAGTGGTCGCCTGCGACAGCTATGTCGGCGGCATGCTCGACATGAGCGGCGGCCATATCCACCCGCTCAACCTGGCCCTGGGCGAAGCCGCGGCGGTCGAGTCGCTGGGCGGCATCATCTATGAGCAAACCCCGGCCATCCGCATCGAGCGTGGCGCCAACCCGGTGGTGCACACCCCGCAGGGCAAGGTCCGCGCCAAGTTCATCATCGTCGCCGGCAACGCCTACCTGGGCAACCTGGTGCCGGAACTGGCCGCCAAGTCCATGCCGTGCGGCACCCAGGTGATCACCACCGAGCCGCTGGGCGAGGAACTGGCCCGCACCCTGCTGCCGCAGGACTACTGCGTCGAGGACTGCAACTACCTGCTCGACTACTATCGCCTGACCGGCGACAAGCGCCTGATCTTCGGCGGCGGCGTGGTCTACGGCGCGCGTGACCCGGCCAACATCGAGGCGATCATCCGCCCGAAAATGCTCAAGGCCTTCCCGCAGCTCAAGGACGTGAAGATCGACTTCGCCTGGACCGGCAACTTCCTGCTGACCCTGTCGCGCCTGCCGCAGGTGGGTCGCATTGGCGACAACATCTACTACTCGCAAGGCTGCTCGGGCCACGGCGTGACCTACACCCACCTGGCGGGCAAGGTGCTGGCCGAGGCCCTGCGCGGCCAGGCCGAGCGCTTCGACGCGTTCGCCGGCCTGCCGCACTACCCGTTCCCGGGTGGCCAGATGCTGCGCGTGCCGTTCAGCGCCCTCGGCGCCTGGTACTACAGCCTGCGTGACCGTCTGGGCTTCTGACAGACCAATCGCAACAAACCATCGCGGGGCAAGCCCGCTCCCACGCCGGTATCTAATCTGCGTGGGAGCGGGCTTGCCCCGCGATTTTTCCCCTCAATGCCCCAGGCTATTGACCGCCTGCTTCGCCGCAATCTCCTGGCCCGAGCGCGCAAGCTCATCCGCCGCCTGCAACCAGCGCTGGCGATCCACCTGGGCCGGCAACTGCCGAGGCGACTGCACCAGCACCGCCCAACTGCCCTCCTTGGCCCACGCCGACTCGAAACTGTCGAAGCTCATCAACTGCCGCCGGTGCATGCCTGCGCGCAGCAGTACCCGCTGCTTGTAGCGGTCATAACCGATCAGCACGGCGTAGCGTGGCTCGCTCCACCAGACCGAACCCTCCTGAAAACGCAGCAGCACCGGGTAACCGGCGGCCACTTGCGCCAGCAAGGCGTCAAGCCGCTTGTCCAGCGGGTACACGACCATGCCGTATTCACGCGCTACCTTGGGGATCGTGCTGTCCAGCGACTCGGCGGCCCCAGGCAGGCCCAGTGGCTTGTCCAGCAAGCCCGGGGTGATCGGCGCGCCCTTGGCCGACAGCACCGCCGCCAAGGCCATCGATCCGCTGTGGTTGGCATTGCCGCGGTAGAACGGCACGCTGCTGATCTCGACCCGCTGCGGCAGGCTCTTGAGCGCCGCCGGGGGTGTGCTGGCGCAGCCGGCCAGGGCAGCGGCCACCAGGCAAGCGGCAAGCAGACGACGGGGGCTCGAACCTCGGGACGTGGGAAGGTCTTGCAACATGGGCACTCGCTTGTTCCGACGCCAGGCGGATGCCGCCCGGCCATGGCCACCGATCATAGGCCGCCACCGCGCCCGGGTATAGCCCGGGCCGTGCTTGGAACCAAACGGCCCAAGCACTCGACCTTCGGTCAATGGAACGTCACAGGCGCCGGGCTAGACTATCAACTGTGTCCGGGATGACGCGCTGCCCGTCACCAAGAAGGAGGCATTCATGACCCTGTCCATGGCAATCCTCATGTTGGTCGGCATGTGGCTCAGCGTTGCGGCTGCCATGCTCTGGGGCGTGCTGCGCATCGTGCGGCGGCACTCCCATCCCCACCACCTGCCCACGCCGCCCCTGGCCAAACCCCAGCAAACACGCCGTGCACGGCGGCATGCGGGGGCGCACTGAGGTTCAGGTGCCGCTCTTCAAACGACTGAACGCCCGGGTCAGCTCGCGGTTGAACGCCTTGTCGTTGTCGTTCTTGCTGTACAGCCGCGCCCGAACCGCAGCCGGCGGGTAGGTACCCGGGGCATTGCGGATCTGCGCATCCACCAGGTTGTCGGCCGCCGTGATGGCGTTGGCGTAGTGGATGGTATCGGTGATCGGCGCAATCACCTCCGGGCGCATCAGGTAATCCATCAAGGCCCAGGCCGCTTGCGGATGCGGTGCGTCCTTGGGCACCACCAATGCATCGAGCCAGATCAACGTGCCCTCGCGGGGGATGCTGTAGTCCAGGCCGAACGGCTTGCCGGCCTGCTGCGCCTGGGCCTGGGCAATGGCCACGTTGCCGTTCCACGACATCGCCACGCAGGTCTCGCCATTGGCCAGGTCATTAATGTTGCGGTCGTTGTCGAAATAGCGGATGTACGGGCGCACCTTGCGCAGCTGCGCCTCGGCGGCCCTGAGGTCCTCCAGCCGCTGCTGGTTGATGTCCAGGCCCATGTAGCGCATCACTGCGGCGAACACTTCGTTGGGGTCGTTGAGCAGGCTGACCCCGCAATCGGCGAATTTCGCCACCACCTGCGGGTCGAACAGCATCGCCCAGCTGTCCTTGGGCGCGTCGGCCAGTCGCGCGGCCACCGCCTGCTGCTGGAAGCCCACGCCGGTGGTGCCCCAGGCGTAGGTGCCGGCGTAGCGGTTGCCTGGGTCGAACACCGCCATGTGCTCGAGAAACGCCTCCCCTACCCCTTGCAGGTGCGGCAAGCGCGACTTGTCCAGCGGCTGCAACGCGCCGCTGGCGATGGCCCGGCTCAGGTGCTGGCCGGCGCTGAGCACCAGGTCGTAGCCGCTGCCGCCGGTGAGCAGCTTCGTCTCGGCGGTTTCCAGCGAATCGAAATGGTCGGCCACCACGCGGATGCCGGTTTCCTTCTCGAAGTTGGCCAAGGTGTCCGGGGCCAGGTACTCGCCCCAGATGTACAAGTTGACCGTGGGCTTGTCGGCATCGGCGGCCGTGGCCGCCGACACCATGCAGCCCAAGGCGAGTGCGAGGGCCAGGCGGTTCATCAGCGGCGCCCCCCGGCGTATTGCGGCATGGTGATGCAAGCGACGTTGCCGCCACCGAGCAGGATCTCGCGGCTGTTGTCGATGCCGATGATGCGGTGGCCGGGGAACAGCTCGGCCAGGGTGGCCTGGGCGATGTTGTCGTTGCGGTCGCCGAACAGCGGTACGACGATCGCCGAGTTGCCGGCGTAGTAGTTGATGTAGGAAGCGCAGATCTGCGTGCCCGCCTGGCGCACATGGGTGCCCTCGACATGGTCCAGGCCCGCCGCCTCTTCAGCCGTCCAGCGCAGCACTTCGGGCTGCGGCAGTTTGTGCACCTTGAGCGCGCGGCCACGGCTGTCGCGGGTGCTGCGCAGGATGTCATAGGCCTCCTGGTAGATCTCCCACTGCGGGTCGTCGCGGTTGTCGGTCCATTGCAGCACCACTTCGCCTGGGCGCACGAAGCAGGCCAGGTCGTCGACATGGCCGTCGGTTTCGTCGAACTTGCACCCGCGCGGCAGCCAGATCACCTGCTCGGCGCCGAGGTAGTCCTGCAGCCGGCGGGTCACCTCGCCCTTGCCCAGGTAGGCGTTACGGTTGCGGTTGAGCAGGCACTGCTCGGTGGTCAGCAGGCTGCCTTCACCGTCGCTCTGGATACCGCCCAGCTCGGCGATCAAAGGCGCGCGGTAGCGGTCGAGGTTTTCGATCTCGAGGATCTTGCGGGCGATCTGGTCATCCTTGTCCCAGGGGTAATAGAGGCCGCCGTCCAGGCCGCCGTAGGCATTGAACTCGAAGTCCACGCCGCGCACCTCGCCGCTTTGATCGTTGACCACGAAGCACGGCCCGCTGTCGCGGAACCAGGTGTCGTTGCACGTCATCTCCACCACCCGCACATGGGCCGGCAGCAGGTTGCGGGCGTTGGCGTACTGGGCGGCGGAGGCACAGACCGTCACCGGCTCGCTGCTGGCGATGGCGGTGACGATCTCGACCCAGACCTTCTGCGCCGGTTTGCCGCCATTGCGCCACACATCCGGGCGCTCCGGCCAACCGAGCCAGCAGCCGGCCTTGGCTTCGAATTCGCCAGGCAAGCGGAAACCATCGGCCTTGGGGGTGGTGGTGAGCGAACGTGCCATGGGTCAACCTCGGTATCGGTGAGTGATGACTGCACGCTACGCCGCGGCGCTTTTGCCTTCCAACGATGAAAACTCAGCGATAGCTGAATTGAATTCAACTATCGCCCAGCTGTTCGATGAACCATTCGATGAATTGTGCCACTGCGCCGCGCTCCAGGCGCAGGCGCTCGCACACCAGCGCGTACTGCCCCTGGGCGGTGACGCTGGCGCTGAACGGGCGCACCAGGCGGCCACTTTGCAGGTCGGCCTGGCAGGTGAGGTTATCGCCCATGGCCACGCCCTGCCCCAGTAACGCCGCCTCCAGCGCCAGGGCGGCGTGGGGGAAATACAGCTGCCGGGTGGGCAAGGCGTCTTCGGCGTGGGTGGCCAGCCAGGTGGTCCAGGTGCGGCCATCCTGGTCGTCGTGCAACAGGCAATGGCGCACCAGATCGCGCGGGCGCTTGAGCCCGCCCTGGTTGAACAGGCCCGGGCTGCACACCGGGAAGAACTGCAGCAGCGGCAAGGGCCGCACGAAGTGGGTGCTGGCATCCAGGGTGCTGGTGCCGTAGGTGATGGCCAGGTCGACGTCCAGCGCCGGGGCGCCGGCGTCGATCGGCTGGTCGTGCAGGTGCAGGGTGATGTGCGGGTAGCGGCTGCTGAAATCGGCCAGCCGCGCCACCAGCCATTTCTGCGCCAGCTCCGCGGTTACCGCCACCCGCAGCACGGCCTGGGACGCCGGGTCGCGCAGCTCGTCGCAGGCCTTGCCGATCAGTTCGAAGGCCTGCTGCAGGTGGTGCAGCAGGCGCTCGGCCTCGGCGCTCGGGCGCACCTGACGGCCAACCCGCTCGAACAGGGCGACGCCGAGTTGTTCTTCCAGTTGGCGGATCTGGTGGCTGACGGCGCTGTCGGTGACGCACAGCTCGGCGGCGGCGCGGCCGAAGTGGCCATGGCGGGCGGCGCATTCGAAGGTGCGCAGGGCGGTGAGGGATGGCAGGCGGCGCATGGGCGTAAGCCTTGTATTTGTTATTGGGGCTGCTGCGCAGCCCTTTCGCGGCACAAGGCCGCTACAGGAATACGCATTCCTCTGTACCACGAAAGGACCGCAACGCGGTCCCCGGATCATATCGCCAACCTCGACTCACTGGCGCAATGAAATTTATCTGCTATTTTTTCATGAAAATAATCAAAATAAATTTCACGAGGCACCGGCATGTTCAAGCAATCCGCCCAGCACGTCGCCAGCTACTACGCCCAGACCTACCCCAGCGCCATCCCCCTGCGCCCTACCCTGCAAGGCCAGCACGACACCGATATCCTCATCATCGGCGCCGGTTTCAGCGGCCTGCACACTGCCCTGCGCCTGGCCCTGGCCGGTAAACGCGTAACCCTGCTCGAAGCCAGCCGCGTCGCCTGGGCCGCCTCCGGGCGCAATGGCGGCCAGGCCCTGCCGGGCTGGTCCTGCGACATGCCACCGCTGGAAAAGGCCCTGGGCCTGGAGCGCAGCCGGCGCCTGTGGGACAGCATGTGCTGGGCCGCCCGCGAGATGAGCGAGTTGCCGGCGCGCCACGGCTTCGACATCGACTACCGCCTCGGCAGCCTGTGGACTGCAGTGCTGCCGAGGCGGGTAAAGCTGCTGGAGGAAGCGCAACGCGACGCGGCACAGAAATTCGGCTACGACTGCCTGCGCCTGATCGGCCGCGACGAGCTGCCCGAGTGGATCGACAGCCCACGCTACCAGGCCGCCCTGCTGGACCCCAACGGCGGCCACCTCAACCCGCTGAAACTGGCCCAGGGCCTGGCCGCCACCATCGAACAGGCCGGCGGGCACATCTTCGAACAGAGCCAGGTGCTCGACTATCAGGAAACGGCCGAAGGCTTCGTCGCTCGCACCGACAAGGGCCAAGTGCGCAGCAGTGTGCTGGTGCTGGCCTGCAACGCCTACATCGACCGCCTCGACCGCAACCTGGCGCGGCGCCTGCTGCCGGTGGGCTCCTACCAGGTGGCCACCGCGCCGCTGGACGCCGACTTCGCCGCCTCGCTGCTGCCGCGCAACAGCTGCGTGATCGACAACCAGTTCGTCCCCGACTACTTCCGCCTCACCCCAGACCACCGCCTGCTGTTCGGCGGTGGCTGCACCTACCTGGGCGGCATCCCCAAGGATGTCGCCGCCGCCACCCGCCCCTATCTCGAGCGGGTGTTCCCGCAACTGCGCGGGGTGGCCATCGAACATGCCTGGGGCGGCCATATCGACTGCAGCATCCAGCGCACCCCGGACATCGGCCGCCAAGGCCAGCGCTACTGGCTGCAAGGCTTCTCCGGGCACGGCGTGCTGCCGACCCTGGCCGGGGCGCGGGCGGTCAGCGACGCGATCCTCGGCGACGACGATCTGCTGGCGCTGTACCAGGGCATCGATAACGGCCGCTTCCCCGGCGGCGACCTCCTGGCTGCGCCACTGGAGGCTGCGGCCAAGGCCTGGTACAGGATGCGCGACCATGTCTGAGTTGACCGACGACAGCCAAGCCCTGGCGCGGCTGGTGCGCGACCTGCGCAAGCACCGTGGCCTGACGCTGGACGAGCTGGCCGGGCGGGTCAACCGCTCGCTGGGCTTCCTCTCGCAGGTCGAACGCGGCCTGTCGCGCCCGACCGTGGCCGACCTCACCGCCATCAGCGAAGCCCTGCAGGTGCCGACCACCTACTTCTACCAGGCCGTGCCGCCACGGGAGATCGACTGGGTCACCCGCCCCGGCGAGCGGCGCACCCTGTACTACGCCGCCGGCGTCACCGACGTGCTGGTCTCGCCCACCCTCAAAGGCCGCTTCGCCATGCTCGAAAGCCACCTGGCACCCGGTGCCAGCAGTGGCGATGGGCACCTGGACGACAGCTCGGAACAGGGCGGCTTCGTCCTCGAAGGCGAGCTGACGCTGTGGCTCGAAGGCGTTGCCGAGGCCGTCACCCTGTACCCCAACGACAGCTTCCAGCTGCCACCACACAGCCAGTTCCGCTACGCCAACCTCACCACCGAGCCGACCCGGGTCCTCTGGGTCTTCCGTTAAGAGCATGACCATGACAACTACAAAAACAATGCCCGACCTGCTCAGCGAAGTCCGCGCCTTCCGCGCCCAACACCCGCAGGTGCGCTACGTCGACCTGATCAGCCTGGACATCCCCGGGCACTTCTACGGCAAGCGCTACCCCATCGACATGCTGGAAAAGGTCGCCGCCGGCAGCCCCCTGAAGCTGCCGCAGAACTGCGTACTGCTGGGCGTGCAAGGCGGGCTGTTCCCGATTGGCGACTACTGCTTCAACGACGGCGACCCTGACGCCCCAAGGCGCCTGGTGCCCGGCACCCTCAAGCCGGTGAGCTGGGAGCGCGAGCCGCTGGGGCAGATGCTGATCACCTCCGACGGCACCGCCGCACCCATCGAATTCGAACCGCGCGAAGTGCTCGCCCGCGTGCTGCAGCGCCTGGAGCGTCGCGGCATCCGCCCGGTGGTGGCGTTCGAGCTGGAGTTCTACCTGTTCGACCGGGCGCTCAAGGAAGGCCTGCCGCAGTTCCCCCACGACCCGTTCAGTGCCGACGCCGACGACCAGCCGAACATGCATATCGAGCGCCTGTCACGCTTCTCCGACGTGCTGCGCGACATGGTCGAGACCGCCAACGCACAAGGGGTGGACGCCAACGTCATCACCGCCGAGCTGGGCCCGGGCCAGTTCGAGATCAACTTCGGCCACTGCGACGACGGCCTGCGCGCCGCCGACTGGGCGGCGCTGTTCTGCCGCAGCACCCGCGGCGTGGCGCTCAAGCACGGGCTGCGCGCCTCGTTCATGAGCAAGCCGTACCTGCAGGCGCCGGGCAGCGGCATGCATGTGCACGTCAGCCTGTACGACCCGCAAGGCAACAACCTGCTCGCGGCCAACGAGCAACGCCCGTTGCGCCACGCCGTGGCCGGCTGCCTGGAACTGCTGCCGCACTGCATGCCGATCTTTGCCGCCAACCACAACGCGTTCCGCCGTTACGGCGCCATGGTCAATGCCGCCAGCCGCGCCAGCTGGGGCTTCGAAGACCGCGACGCGTGCATCCGCATCCCCGAGTCGGACCCCCGCAACCTGCGTATCGAGCATCGCCTGGCGGGGGCGGATGCCAACCCGTACCTGGTGCTGGCGGCGATCCTGTGCGGTATGGAGCACGGGCTCGATGCCGGGCAGGAGCCGATTGCGCCACTGAACGACGACCGCAGCAGCGGCATCGATTTCCCCAAGGACATGCTCGGCGCGGTGGCAGCCATGCGCGGGCATCCGGCGGTGAATGAAGGGTTGGGGGCGGAGTTCGTGATGGTGTATTGCGAGAACAAGCGCCAGGACCATCTGGCGTTCATGCAAGAGGTGAGTGCGCGGGAGTATCGCTGGTTCCTTTAAAGACAATCGCGGGGCAAGCCCGCTCCCACGCTGCCATAGATCCAGAGATCCAGAGATCCAGAAATCCAGAGATCCAGAGATCCAGGGATCCAGAGATCCAGAGATCCAGGGATCCAGGGATCCAGGAAAATGGACTGCCCCCATAAGTAGGAAATAAATCCAACGCCTGGGGGCAGTCCACAACGTGGGAGCGGGCTTGCCCCGCGATGGCGTCAGTGCTGACAACACATACTTGGCGGCTTACCATGTACCGCCTCTAGCGCGGCCGTTTGCCGCACCCCTGTCTTCCAGCCTGCCGACCCCCATGCCTTTCGAACTCACCGTAGAACCGCTCACCCTGCTGATCCTCGCCCTGGTCGCCTTCGTCGCCGGTTTCATCGATGCCATCGCCGGCGGCGGCGGCCTGCTGACCACGCCCGCGCTGCTCACCGCCGGCATGCCACCGCACCTGGTGCTGGGCACCAACAAGCTCAGTTCCACCTTCGGCGCGGCCACGGCCAGCATCACCTACTACCGGCGCAAGCTGTTCCACCCGGCGCAGTGGCGCCAGGCGATAGCCGGCACCCTGGCAGGCGCGCTGCTGGGTGCGGTGGTGGCCCATTACATGCCGGCCGAATGGCTGAACAAGATGCTGCCGGTGATCGTCTTCGCCTGCGGCGTCTACCTGCTGTTCGGCGGCACGCCCAAGGCGCCGCTGGACGCCGATGCGCCGATCAAGAAGAAATGGCAGTTCCCCCAAGGCTTCACCCTGGGCTTCTACGACGGCGTCGCCGGCCCCGGCACCGGCGCGTTCTGGACCGTCAGCACGCTGCTGCTCTACCCCATCGACCTGGTCCGCGCCAGCGGCGTGGCGCGCAGCATGAACTTCGTCAGCAACATCGCGGCGCTGACGGTGTTCATCATTTCCGGGCAGGTGGACTACGTGGTCGGCCTGTGCATGGGCCTGTCGGTGATGGTCGGCGCGTTCTTCGGCGCACGCACGGCGATCAGCGGCGGCAGCAAGTTCATCCGCCCGGTGTTCATCGCCGTGGTGCTGGCGTTGACCGTACGCCTAGCGTGGCAGCACTGGTTCGGCCAGGCCTAAGCGCCGCGCCACATACAAGTCGATCAGGTAGCGGGCGATGGAACGCCCCGCCGGCAACGGCGGCAGCTCATGCACATTGAACCACTGCGCATCCTCGATCTCGTCCGGCTGCATGACGATCTCGCCACCGGCGTACTCGGCATGGAAACCCAGCATCATCGAATGCGGGAACGGCCAGCACTGGCTGCCGACGTACTGGATGTTCTTCACCTCCACCGCCACCTCTTCGCGCACCTCGCGCACCAGGCAGTCCTCGGCCGACTCGCCCGGCTCGGCAAAACCGGCCAGGGTGCTGTAAACGCCTGTCACGAAACGCGGCGAACGCGCCAGCAGCACCTCGTCGCCACGGGTGACCAGCACGATCATGCTCGGTGAAATGCGCGGGTAGCTGCGCAGGTCGCAGGGCTGGCAGTACATCGCCCGCTCCCAGTGGATCTGCGCCATCGCCTGGCCGCAACTGCCGCAGAAACGGTGTTCGCGGGCCCAGGTGCCGATCTGCGCGGCGTAGCCCAGCACCTTGTAGGTGTCGAAGTCGCCTTCGAGCATGAACCGGCGCAAGCCCTGCCAGGTGCAGCCAGGCACCTCGCCGGCGCTGCGCAGTTCGAGCAGGAACACCGGCTGGCCGTCGAAGTGGCCGATGCCGTGCTCGCACAGCACGTCCAGTGCCTGACGCTTGAGCCACTCACGGGGGAACAGTGCGCCGTTGGCGTCCACCAGGAACCCTTCCGGGCTACGGGCGACGGCCAGCCCCCCGGTGATCTGCGGGTCGAGTACTGCGGTTGTCCAGCGTGCTGACATCGTTGCGGTCCCTTGAAGGCGCCCGCCAACGGGGTCAGTCGGCGAACGTCGGTTGCTGTTTGCTCATGTGGGCGGCCACCGCCACGCGCAGGTCTTCGGACTGCAACATGGCGGCGTTCCAGGTGGCAATGTACTCCAGGCCATCGTCGACGCGATGGTCACGCATGTAGCTGATCAGCTCCTTGGTGCCGGCCACCGCGATCGGCGATTTTGCGGCAATCTCGCGGGCGATGGCAAAGACTCCGTCGAGCAATGCCGCGTGGTCGGCATAAACCCGGTTGACCAGGCCGATGCGCAGCGCCTCTTCGGCATCGACCATCCGCCCGGTAAAGGCCAGCTCGCGCATGATGCCGTCGCCGATGATACGCGGCAAACGTTGCAGGGTGCCGACATCGGCGGCCATGCCCATGTCGATTTCCTTGATCGAGAACTGTGCGTCGCTGGCGCAGTAGCGCATGTCGCAGGCCGAGACCAGGTCGATGGCGCCACCGATGCAATAACCCTGGATCGCCGCCAGCACCGGCTTGCGGCAGTTGTCCACGGCGTTGAACGAGCTTTGCAGGCGCAGGATGGTGCGGCGTAGCAGGCGGGCGTTGCGGCCGACGTCCTTGCCCAGTTGGCCGGCCAGCGAGGCCAACATCATCAGGTCGATGCCCGAGGAGAAATGCTTGCCGGCGCCGCTGATCACCACGGCGCGCACCGCGTCGGTGTCGTCGATCCACTGGAAGATGTCGACGATCTCCTCCCAGAAGGCGGCATTCATCGCGTTGATCTTTTCCGGGCGGTTGATCTGCACATGGGCAATGTTGTCGGTCAGTTCAACCTTGAATGCGGTGTATTCGGTCACGGACGGCACTCCTGTGGGGAAAGGGTTCACGGGCCGGATCTTAGCGCACCCGCAAGGCCGCACTTGTGCCAAAAGCGGGACTGCACGCCTTGCACCGCGAGGCCCGATCCGGCACCGTGCGCCACTGCTGAATCAAAAGGATACAAATTCATGTCGCAATCCCTGCCCAGCGCCCTCGCCCACAGCTTCCTGGGCCAGTCGCCGCGCTGGTACAAGGCGGTCATCTGCCTGTTCCTGCTGCTCAACCCGCTGCTGCTGGCAACCCTCGGCCCGGTGGTCACGGGGTGGGCGCTGGTGCTGCAGTTCATTTTCACCCTGGGCATGGCGCTCAAGTGCTACCCGCTGATGCCCGGCGGCCTGCTGCTGGTCGAAGCGCTGCTGCTGCGCATGGCCACGCCCGAAGCGCTGTATGAAGAGCTGCAGCACAACTTTCCGGTGATCCTGCTGCTGATGTTCATGGTCGCCGGTATCCACTTCATGAAAGAGCTGCTGCTGTACCTGTTCTCCAGGATCCTGCTGGGGGTGCGCAGCAAGGCCGTGCTGGCCCTGCTGTTCTGCGTGCTGTCGGCGTTCCTCTCGGCGTTCCTCGATGCGCTGACCGTGACCGCGGTGATCATCAGCGCCGCCGTGGGTTTCTACGCGGTCTACCACCGGGTCGCCTCCGGCACCAACCCCCGCGAGGAGTCGGCACTGGACAGCGATCACCAGGTCGAACAGCTGCACCGCGACGACCTCGACCAGTTCCGCGCCTTCCTGCGCAGCCTGCTGATGCATGGCGCGGTGGGCACCGCGCTGGGCGGCGTGTGCACCCTGGTGGGCGAGCCGCAGAACCTGCTGATCGGCCATGAGATGGGCTGGCACTTCGCCGACTTCTTCTTCAAGGTCGCGCCGGTGTCGATGCCGGTACTGGCCGCAGGCCTGGTCACCTGCGTGCTGCTGGAGAAGCTGCGCCTGTTCGGCTACGGCACGCTGATGCCCGAGCGCGTGCGCCAGGTACTGGCCGCCTACGCCGCCGAAGACGACGCCGCACGCACCCCGGCGCAACGCATCGCCCTGGTGGTGCAGGGGCTGGCGGCGCTGATCCTGATCGTCTGCCTGGGCCTGCACATCGCCGAGGTGGGGCTGATCGGCCTGCTGGTGATCGTGCTGATCACGGCGTTCACCGGCATCACCGACGAGCACCGCCTGGGCCGCGCGTTCCAGGACGCCATGCCGTTCACCGCACTGCTGGTGGTGTTCTTCGCGGTGGTGGCGGTGATCCACCAGCAGCAGCTGTTCAGCCCGCTGATCGCCTGGGTGCTGGCGCTGCCGACCGAGCAGCAGCCGGGCATGCTGTACCTGGCCAACGGCCTGCTCTCGGCCATCAGCGACAACGTGTTCGTCGCCACCATCTACATCACCGAGGTCAAGCAGGCGTTCGTCAGCGGCGCCATGAGCCGCGAGCACTTCGAGACCCTGGCAGTGGCGATCAACACCGGCACCAACCTGCCCAGCGTGGCGACGCCCAACGGGCAGGCGGCGTTCCTGTTCCTGCTGACTTCAGCGATCGCGCCGCTGATTCGCCTGTCGTACGGGCGCATGGTGTGGATGGCGCTGCCCTACACCGTGGTCATGGGTGGGCTGGGCTGGTGGGCGGTGACGTACTGGTTGTAGAACAGGGCCGTCCACACCAGCGCAATCGCCGGCTTGCCGGCGATTGAACCTGCCAACGCGTCGCCCATGTTGTTTCGTTCCTGTCGATTTCAGCCAGCCCCGTTCGACTACCCCTCGAACAGCAACCTGAAGAGGAACACCCCATGCGCAAGCTTATCGTCGCCGCCTTCATCACCCTCGACGGCGTCATGCAGGCACCCGGCGGCCCGCAGGAAGATACCAGCGGGGGTTTCACCCACGGCGGCTGGATCCCGCCGCTGGCCGACGAAGCCTTTGGCCAGGCCATGCAGACGCTGTTCAGCCAGCCGTTCGAGCTGCTATTGGGACGGCGCACCTACGATATCTTCGCCGGGTATTGGCCGCACGTTGAGCATCAAGCGGACGATCGCTCGCTGGCCGACCTGTTCAATCGCGTGCCCAAGCACGTTGCCACCCACCATCCCGGCTCGCTCCACTGGCACAACAGCCATGGCTTGGGCGCGGATGTGACCGGCGCGGTGCGCGCGCTCAAGCAACAGGACGGCGACGTGCTCCTGACCCAGGGCAGCGGCGAACTGGTGCGCCAGCTGCTGGCCGCAGGCCTGGTGGATGAGCTGAGGCTGCTGATCCACCCGCTGCTGCTCGGCCGTGGCAAGCGGCTGTTTGGTGATGACGCGCAAGCGGCCGCCTTCAAGCTGGTGGAATCAACCACCACCCCCAAGGGCGTGCTGCTCGCCCATTACGTGCGCAGTGGCGAAGTCCTCACCGGCTCGTTCTGAGGGGGGTGCTCAGCCGAGCAGGCGGGCGATGGCACTGGCAAAGCCTTGCGGGTCTTCGAGCATCATCAGGTGGCCCACCCCCGCAAGCTCGGTAAAGCTTGCCGCCGCGCGCTCGGCCCAGTGGGGCACGTCCCAGCCGGCGCGTGAGTGCTCGCCGGCCAGCAGGTGCACCGGCGTTGCCGCAAACACCGCCTGCAACTGCTGCGGGTAGCGGGCCGCGCCTGTGACCGCGACCACCGAAGCGGCCATGGCCTGCAACGTGGCTGCCGGCTGGTGGGCCAGCCAGCGCTGTGCCAGGGCCAGCCGTCGCGCATCGGGCCCGACCCCGGCCCGCGCCAGCCAAGTGCCGGGATCAGCTCGATAGCTTGCCAGCAGCTGTTCGACCGCTTCGCGGTCCATGCGCGCCACCGCTGCCGACCAGAACGCATCGTTCAAGGTGAAGTTGCCTTCGACACTGGTCACGCTGGCCACCTGCTGCGGGTAGCGGTGAGCGAACATCAGCGCCACCACCCCGCCCACCGAATGCCCGACCAGGTGTGCCCGCGCCACATTGCGCGCCTGCAATTGGCGGTGCAGGTGCTCGACCTGGGCGGCAATATCGATCAGTTTCGGCGCGGTGTCCTGCAAGGTGCCATAGCCAAGCAGGTCGGGGGCGATCACCTGGGTAGGCAGGGTGTCGTGAAGTGCGGGATGATCCAGGCAGCCAATCAGGCCGTTGATCAGGACTACCGGCGTATCCTTTTGCATCGCATGCCTCGCGGCCAGCCTTGGGGAGCCCGCAGCATGGGCCTTGCCGCCCAGGGATCGCCAGCAGCGGCTGATTGCGCCGGCCCACTGCGTGGTTTGCCTGGGTGCCATTGCAATTACCGCGTATCGTCTACAGCCGTGCCTGCCTTGGGATCGTTTGAGGGCGACCAGGCGCATGTCGACAGATTTGCAGCGCTCTCAAGATCGAGCGCCGCCCGCGCGGCGCATCGCGGGGCAAGCCCGCTCCCACATCTGTTTGGGCCAATCATGCCTGTGATCGTACCGCTGCCCGCCTTAGAGCATGCCTCAAGTCAGGCGAGGCGCCAGTAGTGCTCACCTTGATACCGCGTAGTACCAACAAGGCGGACCAGGTAATGGCACAGGACAGACTGGCCCGAAACAGATGTGGGAGCGGGCTTGTCCCGCGATGCGCCGCGCGGGCGGCGCTCGATCTTGAGAGCGCTGCAAATCTGTCGCCCTTCACCTGGTGGCCCACGTGCGATCCCAAGACAGGCCCTTGGGCGGCACACCGCCGGCCCTGGGTAATCAGGATTGGGTAATGGCCACCAGGTGCCTGCCAGTGTTTTCCAGCACCTATGAAATCGAGCGGCCTGGAACTCCCCTGCGTGCCCATGCGCAAGGCCTTGGCGCCGGTATAAGATCGGGGCCCCACTGCCGGAGACATACCCTCATGCTGCCCACCGCCTCTTCCCTGCACAGTGCCCGCCGCGCCAGGCTGCAAGTGCTGCGCGGCCGCGTCGGCCTGGGGCTGGTGGCCGGGCTGTCGGTGCTGGCGGGCATGACTGACGCCATCGGCCTGCTGGCGCTGGGTGATTTCGTCTCGTTCATGAGCGGCAATACCACACGCCTGGCGGTGGCGATCAGCCAGGCCGATCTGGCGTTGGTGCTGCGCCTGGCCCTGGCGATCTTAAGTTTCGTGCTGGGCAATGCCCTTGGGGTGCTGCTGGCCCGGCACTTTCGCCGGCGAGCCTCACCCTTGTTGCTGGTGGTCGCCGGCCTGCTTGCCTTTGCCGCCGCCTGGCCACTGGCAACGAGCTTCCCGGCGCTGGTCGCGGCGATCCTGGCCATGGGCATGCTCAATGCCGTGGTCGAACAGGTGAATGGCCTGCCGATCGGCCTGACCTATGTCACCGGCGCGCTTTCGCGGTTTGGCCGCGGGCTGGGGCGCTGGTTGCTGGGCGAGCGGCGGCATGGCTGGCGGGTGCAGTTGGTGCCCTGGAGCGGGATGCTGCTGGGCGCAGCCATTGGCGCTTGGCTGGAGCAACGGCTGGGGTTGCTGGCGTTGTTTGCAAGCTGTGGCCTGGCCTGCGTGCTGGCCTTGGTGAGCCGGTTTATTCCGCGGGCGTGGCAGTTGGGGTACATGCCGCGTTGAGGGGGTAGCCGGGGCAGGTTGCCTTGGGATCGTATGTGGGCCTCTAGGTGCAGGGCGATAGGTCTGCAGCGCCTATCAGATCGAGCGCCGCCCGCGCGGCGCATCGCGGGACAAGCCCGCTCCCACATTTGTTTCGGGCCAATGAGTCCTGTGAAAGTACCGCTGCCCGCCTTGGTGCATGTCTTGAGTCATGTGGAGCAGCGTTAGCGACCACGCTGAAACCGCGTCGTACCAACAAGGCGGACCAGGTAATGGCACAGGAAAGACTGGCCCGAAACAAATGTGGGAGCGGGCTTGTCCCGCGATGCGCCGCGCGGGCGGCGCTCGATCTCATAGGCGCTGCAAAAACACCGGCAGGCACCTGGTGGCCCTCACCCATTATCCTGCCAGGCACCTGGTGGCCATTACCCAATCCTGATTAGCCAAATCCGATGAGGGCCCGCCCCCCATCGCGACACAGAAAAACACCCGAACGGATAGCCACCCACAAGACAAATACTTTTCCGAATATTTCATCTTTACACTTGCTTTACATTTGCGAACCATTACCATTCGCCACCTCAAACAACAACGAGTCGTATTACCATGGCGAAAAAGTCTGTTGCTCCAGTATCCCTGTCGATGCTGAGCCTGCTGGTCACCCCTGCTGTCCACGCGCAGACCCAGGACCCGCTGGCCCTGCCGGCCACCTCGGTGACCAGCGCCTACGAGCAGCAGAGCTACAAGGCCAGCGAGAGCAAGAGCGCGCTGAAGATCGACGCACCGCTGCGCGACATCCCGCAGACCGTCAACGTGGTGCCCGAAAGCGTGATCAAGGACCAGGGCGCCCAGTCCATGGAAGACGTGCTCAAGAACGTGCCCGGCGTCGGCCAGTCGAACGGCGACGGTCAGCGCGACCAGGTGACCATTCGCGGCTTCAGCGCCATCGGCGACATGTACATCGACGGCATTCGCGACGATGCCCTGTACTTTCGCGACCTCTCCAACGTCGAGCGCGTCGAAGTGGTCAAGGGCCCTGCCGCCGTGCTCTACGGCCGTGGCTCGTCCGGTGGCCTGATCAACAGCATCAGCAAAAAGCCGGGCCTGGCGCCGAAGCAGGAAGTGGGCATGACCCTCGACACCGAGGGCAAGCGCCGCACCCAGTTCGACAGCGGCTGGGCCGCCCCCGAGGGTAACCAGGCCTACCGCGTCACCGGTGCCTTCGAAGACAGCGACACCTTCCGCGACGACGGCTACACCGACCGCAAGGCCATCGCCCCGTCGGCCTGGTTCAAACTGTCCGACGACCTGGAGCTGAACCTCGGCGCCACCTACCTGTACGACAAGCGCCTGATCGACTTCGGCATCCCGGCCGTGGGCAACCGCCCGGCCAACGTCGACCGCGACAAGCGCTTCGGCTCGGGCAACGCCTCCCAGGACTACGCCCGCAGCGAGGTGTTCTCGTTCACCGCCAGCCTCGACTACCGCATCAACGACGACTTCACCCTGACCAACACCAGCCGTTACTACCGCTACGACCTGGACCGCAACAACACCCTGGCCGACAGCAGCCCGACCCGCTTCGTCACCGCGCCCAACGGCGAACTGCTGGTCAAGCTCAACCGCGGCAACGTCGCGCGCGATGAAAGCGGTGTGTTCAACCAGACCGAGCTCAAGCAGCAGGCGCAACTGGCCGGCATGCAGCACAACCTGCTGTACGGCGTGGAGGTCGGCTTCCAGGATAAGTACCAGCGCGTCTACAGCCAGAACAACGTGGCCCGCGTGCCGGTGTACCGCGACGCTCTGGTGGGCGTGCCGGACCACGCCGCCAACCTGTCGTCCAACGGCACCAACTACCAGCAGACCAGCGGTTTCTACGTGCAGGACCTGATCGAGCTGACCTCGCAGTGGAAAGCCCTGCTGGGCGTGCGCTACGACATCTTCGGCCAGGAGTACAACGACGCACGCAAGCAGAACGTCGACCTCGACCGCACCGACAAGACCTGGAGCCCACGTGCAGGCCTGGTGTTCCAGCCTGACCAGATCCAGTCCTATTACGTGTCGGTCAGCCGCAGCTACCAGCCTTCGGGCGAAGTGTTCGCGGTCTCGCCGACCAACGCGGGCCTGGAGCCGGAAGAGACCACCAACTATGAAGTGGGCGCCAAGTGGGACCTGCTCGACAGCCGCCTGTCGCTGACCGCAGCGGTGTTCCGCCTCGAGCGCACCAACATGAAGACCGCCGACCCGGCCAACCCCAACCTGACCATCCTGGCCGGCGAACAGCGCACCGATGGCTTCGAGGCGACCCTCAGCGGCCAGCTCAGCGACAAATGGCAGGTGTATGCCGGCTACGCCTACCTGGACGCCGAGATCACCAAGTCCAACAGCAAGACCAACGGCGTGGCCAACGAAGGCCAGGTGCCCACCCTGACGCCACGCAACAGCGCCAACGTCTGGCTGGTGCGTACCCTCACCCCCGAGTGGCGCGTGGCCGCCGGCGCCAACTACGTCGACGACCGCTACACCGCGCTGGACAACAAGGTGGTGATGCCGGCCTACACCACCTTCGACGCTGCCTTGCTGTACAGCGTGCAGCACTGGGATGCGGCCTTGCGCCTGAAGAACGCCTTCGACCGCGACTACTATGCCTCGGCCCACGGTTCTGTCGACCTGGCCACCCGGGGCGCGCCGCGTACCCTCGAAGCCAGCGTCAACTACAAGTTCTGACCCCCTGTTGCCGCGCTCGATAGTCACTATCGAGCGCGGCAATTTCTCCTCATCGGGCGTGCACCCTATGCTCGCTCCATCGATCCGCCGATCATGGAAAGCGCCCGATGAACACCCCCCGCCTGTTGCTCGCCGCCTTGGCCATCGCCCTATTGAGCGGTTGCGCCAACCACCCCGAACTGCGCCCCTACACCGCCGGAGAAGCGCGCCAGCTGCAGCTCGAAGCGTTGCAACGCCAAGGGCTCAGTCAGGAACAATACGAACAACGCAGGCTTGCCGTGCTGCGTGCGGACCAGCAGCAAGCGGTGACCGAAACGGCCACCCGCTCCACCTCGGCACGCGGTTAACACCGCCAACCGAACCGGTTATTCTCGCAGCCCCTGCCATTGCCAAGGACTGGACGATGCCGCCACTCACCCCCGAGCGCGTGATCGCGCTGGCGCTGGAAAACCCGATCAACCGTATTCTGCTCGAGCGCCTGTCAGCCCTCACCCCGCCGCACGCGGCATCAGCTCATACGGATGCTTCCACCCCGGCATCGCCATGATCCGCGCCTTCCACGCCTCGATATGCGCGAACTGCTGCAGGTTGATCCCGGTATCCTCGGGCATGAATACATACCCCGCCAGCGACAGGTCGGCGATGGTCAACCGGCCACCGACCATGAACGGCGTCTGCGCCAAGTGCGCATCGACGATGCGGTACGCCGCCGTGGCCCGCTCGCGCAGAAACCGCGTGACATCGGTTTCACCGGAATTCTTCAGACAGAAGATGAACCGCAGCGCCGCGTAGTAAGCGGTGAACTTGTGGTTGTCGAACAGCATCCAGCGCCAGATCTCGCGCCTTTCGGCGTCATCGCGCGGGCCGAATTGGCCGGTGCGTTCGGCCAGGTATTCGAGGATCAGCGCCGACTGGGTGAGCGTTTCACCCGCGTACTCGAGCACCGGGACTTCGCCCTGTTCGTTGACCTGGTCGCGCCAGGCCTGGTCGCGGGTCTGGCCGTTGAAGAAATCGACGAACACCGCCTGCCAGGGCTGGCCGGTGAGTTCGAGCATCAGTGCGGCCTTGTAGGCGTTGCCGGACTCGGCGAAGCAGTGGAGCTTGTAGTCGGACATGGATCTTCAGCTTCCTTTGAAGGATCGGAGGGCCATTCGCGGGTTTACCCGCGAAGCCCCCGAGCAGATCACGCCCGCTGTGACAGGGTCAATTCAAACCTCACGCCATCTGGACCCCATGGCTCAGGCACCGTGGGCCGAGCAGCTACTCGCCAGCCACCGCCACCGGCTTCCAGCTGCTGTCCGGATCAAAGCGTTTCATCGCCTTGGCCACTTGCTCGCCTTCCGGCCCCAGGTCCTTTTCGAACACCTCGCCGTCGTGGCTGATCATGAAGCTCATCACCCCGCTGTCGTCGTAACGGGCCGGCCAGGCGACCAGGGCGAAACCACGGCTCATGCGGTCGCCTATCAGGTAGTCATAAGCGCCGCCCGGCGCCGAGGGGCCCTGGGCTTCGAGGATGCGAAAGTGATAGCCGTACCAGTCCTCACCCGCCTGCTGCTGGCCGAACAACGGGCCCAACGGGCTGATCTGGCCATCACCGTCATCAGCCCAGTACAGGCCATCGTGCTGGCCCGGGGTGCTGAAGATGTGCCGGGCGTACTCCAGCGCGCCGTTGCCGTTGCGGTCCTGGCTTGCGTACTCCATCTGCGCGTCGTGGTAGGCCAGCATCGACTGCTGCACCGCCAGTTCGTTGCGGCCGATACGCCGGGCGCGGATCTCGGCACTGCCGGCCTTGAGGTCGAAATGCCAGCCGTTGGCACCTTGGACCAGGGGGATGGGCAAGGTCCAGTGCGCCTCACCCACCGCCAGCAGCGCGCGGTGCTCGGCGGTCCGTTCTATGCGGTGCGCTTTACCGTATTGCGTCAGGAAGGTGTCGACATCGCGGTGCTGCACACCGCCACGGGGTATGTAGGTGCGCCAGTCCTCGCCCAGCAGTTGGCCGAAGCGCGCTTCGTCCGGTGGCTGGGTGCCCAGTGCACTGACGAAGGCTTCGACAGCCTGCTCCGGGGTGGCAAAGTGTTCCTGCGCTGTCGTAAGGCTTGGCCAGGCCAGGCAGGCCGCGAGCCATAACAACCTTGTGCTGGGCCTGTTCATCGGCGGCCCCCTCCATGAAAACGCCCGCCCCCGCCGCTGGGCCGAGATACCTGTTGGCCTGCTGCCCGCTGGCCGCCGCCACGCTGAGCGAAAGCCTGGCTGGTACGCCCCCGATCAGCCTGCTGGCTGCTGCGCGACGGTGAACGTACACCGTCGAAGGCATTGTTGCGGGCAGCACCGGCGCCTTGGCGTTGCGCCAGTTGCTGGCGGGCCTGGCCTTGCCCTTGACGCTGCTGGGCAACCGGGTTGTTGCGCCGCTCGGCAAGGCGGCTGTCATTGCGCTGGGCTTGGGCTTCGCGCACCCGGTCGCGGGCCTGCACGTTACTGGTGGCGGGCCGCTCGATGCCGTGGCGGTCCAGCGAATTCAGCGCGTTCTGCCGTTCCCGGGCGCGCTGCGCATCGTCGCCACGGTAGGCGGCGCGGTCGCGCGCGCCGTCCAGCTGGCGGCCGTATTGCTCGCGGTTGCGGGCATCGCGGTACGGCACGCCGTCGCGGTGCACGGGGTTGTGCTGCCACTTGTTGTTGCTGATGTTGTTGATCTGGTTATTGCGGTTGATGTTGTTGTAGCGATTCACGTCGATGTCTACGTCATGGTTGTTCCAGTCGCAGTCGCCCCACAGCGAGGCGACGATCGCCACCCCGGTGCCGAAGGCCAGCCCGGCAACCAGCGCCTGGCCCGGGTAGTAGGCCGGCGGCGGCGGATAGTAGGCCGGCGGCGAGGCCGGGTAAGCCCAGGTGCCGTAGGTGGTCGTGGGGTTGTAGGTGGGCACGTAGACCGTCTGCGGGTCGGCGGGCTGGATGATGATGGTCTGGTTGCTGGCCGGGGCGCTCTGGCTGGCCGGCGCGGCCTGCACGGTGACGTTCTGGTACTGGTTGCTCTGCAGGTTGCCGGCGGCCTTGGCCTGCTGGCGCAGGCGCTGTACGCCGTTCATCAGGTCGTCCGGCTGGGCCAGGAACGCATCGCCCAGGCGCTGCACCCAGACCGGGTCCTGACCCAACGTGGCGAGCACCTGGGGGAAGGCCACCAGCGCCTGCACGCTGGGGTCCCAGGGCTGGCTGGCCACCTGCTTGACCGCGTCATCGCCCTTGGCGTCCGGGTGAGCCTTCGACCAGGTGACCGCTTCGGCCACCTCGCCCGGGTAGGTGCTGGCCATCAGCACCTGCGCCAGCAGCGGGTCGGGGTACAGGGCAATGGGGGCCAACATCTGGTCCAACTGCTCTTGAGTGAACACCGCGTCCTTGCTGCTGGCAGCTGCAGGTGCGGGCGGCACCGGGTCTTCTGCCTGCGCGGGGGAAGGCACGCCCTGCGCCAGCAGCATCATGGCCAGCACACAGCAAAATCGAGTGCGCATACACACCTCCCAGGTGGGTCTTGACGCTCGAGCGGGATGGGTCTGGGCCTGGGAGGTGAACGCTGGAAAGGCGAGCGACTGATTTCAGCCTCGGGGCTGATGGTCAAGGGTAGCAGCGCGCCTGGAAGTCGGCGATGCGCCGCCACATTTCAATGGGGTTGGAATACATCGGGAAGTGGCCGCAGCCTGGGATGCTGGCGAGCTCGACGCCTTGGCGCTGGATCTCGGCCAGGTAGCTCAGGTGGCTGTTCTGCTCGCCGTACATGAACATCCGTGGGCAGCGCAGGCCCAGGAACCTGTCCATCAACTGGCCATGGTCGGACAACTCGACCATCGAGCTGAAGATCCCCCGCACCGCCCCGGCCCGCACCTTGTACGGCAGGCTGGCGGCATACAGCGCACTGGCCGGGTCGCTGCCATGGCGGGTGCGTTCGATGAAGTCAGCGAAGAACGCCTCGGGGTCATCGGCCGGGTAGTCGACGATCTGCCGGCTGAGAAAGCAGTCTTCCGGGGCGATATTGCCTTCGATGTCGACAAAGCTGATCACCCGCTGCGGGCAATACTGGGCCAGCAGCAAGGCGGTCAGGCCGCCCATGGAGTGGCCGACCAGGTGAAACCGCTCGACGTCGAAATGCTCGAGTACCTGCAAGGCCGTGCCCAGCAGCAAGGGGATCGACACCTTGCCAAGGTCCGCGCACTGGCTCTGGCCACAACCCGGTGCGTCGTAGGCCAGGAACGGCCGGCCTGCGAACGCCGGCTGGCGGGTCAGGCCGAGGTAGTCCTCCTTGCTTGAACCAAAGCCATGCAGGAACAGGATCGGTGCCCCTTCACCCTCGCGCCAGGCGGTGGCGATGCGCAGTTCGACACCCTCGACCCGCAGCGGCAGCAGGCATTGACGAAATGTTTGCGGTACAGGCACGGGCAGCCTCCTCGTGGGTTCGGGCCGCCACTCTCGGGGCTGCCGGTGGTTCTGTAAATTCCGCTTCGAGGATGGTTTCGATACGGCAAAGCTATGGATTGCCGGCGCGCAGCTGCGCCACCAGCGCCTCGGCCAGCGGGTTATCACGCTCGCGGTTCCAGGCCACGGTGGTGGTGACCACGCTGAGTTTCTGGGTCAAGGGGCGCAGCACCACGTTGGCCGGCGCCAGCTTCTTCATGGCTGCGGGCACCAGCGCGATGCCCTGCCCGCAACTGACGAAGGCAATCTGCGAGGCCACCGAGCGCACCTCGTGCAGCACCCGCGGCGAAAAACCGTGGGCGCGGCAGGTGGCGATCAGTTTGTCGAAATACAGCGGGCTGACTTTGCGCGCAAACATCACCAGCGGCTCACTGGCCAGGCTCGCCAGGCCGATGCGGCTGCGCGCCGCCAGTGGGTGCTCGGCCGGCAGCGCCACCATCAGGCGCTCCTCGGTCAGCGGCAGCCATTCGATGGCCTTGCCCAGGTCACCGTCCAGGCGGGCGAAGGCCACGTCGATATCGCCTGCCTCCAGCGCCGGCACCGCCTCGACGCTGTCGATTTCGCGCACCGACACGCTCACCTGCGGATGCTCTTGCTTGAAGCGCTCCAGCGCCCTGGGCAGCACATCGAACATCGCCGAGGAGATCGCGCCGATGGTAAGCATGCCCTGCTGCCCGGCCACCGCCTCCTCCACCGCCAGTTCCAGGCGCTCGAGCTGGTCGGCGAACTTGCGCACCGCCGGCAGGATGGCCGCCCCCACCGGCGTCAGCCGCGCGCCCCGGCGCCCGCGCTCGAACAGCTTCACCTTCAAGGCCTGTTCGAGGATCTGGATCTGCTCGGTCAAGGGTGGCTGGGTCATGCCCAGGCGCTTGGCGGCGCGGCCGAAATGCTGCTCCTCGGCGACGGCGAGGAACAGCCAGAGGTGGCGAATCAGGCGGAAATTGATCATCACGGTTCCATAGGTTGGGCAGATACTAAGCATCCGCAATACGGAATATACCTATCGATCAGCCTACCCGAGACTCGAGGCCTCCACTACCAGAGAGGTTCTCCATGAGCCACGCCACCCCCCTCGAACGCCTGGCGGCGCTGGACAGCAACACCCTGTCCGACGCCCTCGACTTTCTCGGCCTGCCTGGCGCCACCTATGGCTTGCGCCCGCTGTGGCAATGCCCGCAACTGGTCGGCCGGGCCAGCACCGTGCTGCTGGCGGCCAAGACCGACAGTGCGCCCACGGTGCACCTGATAACCGAAGTGGTCGAGGGTATCGATACGCCAGACCGTGTGCTGGTCATCGCCGGCGGCCTGGAAGGCATCTCCTGCTGGGGCGATATCCTCGCCAATGCCGCCGTGGCCAAAGGCGTGCGCGGCACGGTGATCGACGGTTGCAGCCGCGACATCGACGGCAGTGCCGCGCTCGGCTACCCAGTGTATGGCCGTGGCGTGACCATGATCAGCGCACGCAACCGCGTGGTACAGGTGGATGCCGCCTGCCCGATTCAGGTGGCTGGGGTCAGCGTGGCCGAGGGCGACTACGTGCTCGCCGACACCTGCGGCACGGTGTTCGTGCCCCAGGTCCATATCGGCCAGGTGCTCGACCTGGCCGAGCGCATCGCCCGGCGCCAGGCCGGCATGGTCGAAGCCGTGCGCGCCGGCCGCTCGGTCGCCGAGGTGATGCACGACAGCCAATTCGACGCGATCAACCAGGAGGCCCGCCCATGAGCAACGACGAACTGATTGCCCTGTTCCACGGCCTGGATACCCCCGGCGTGTCCGATGCCATGGACAAGCTCGGCCTGCCCGGCCAGTGCCTGGGCGTGATGCCACTGGCCAACTACAGCCAGGTGGTGGTCGGCCCGGCCTTCACCGTGCAGTACGTCAGCGCCAGCACCCCGCCGGGTACGGTGGGCGACTTCATCGACGACGTAGCCCCCGGCGATGTGCTGGTGATCGCCAACGACGGGCGCACCGACTGCACCGTGTGGGGCGACATCATGACCCAGTACGCCGGCCAGCAGGGCATCGCCGCCACGGTGATCGACGGCGTGTGCCGTGACGTCAGCAAAGCGCTCGGTGACGGTTACCCGATCTTCAGCAAGGGCCGCTACATGCGCACCGGCAAGGACCGGGTGCAGGTGCAGGCACTCAACCAGCCGGTGAGCATCGGTGGCGCCCGGGTGTGCCCGCGGGACATCGTGGTGGCCGACGCCAATGGCGTGGTGGTGGTGCCCCGCGAACGCGCCCGCGAGGTCGCCGAAACGGCCCGTGCCATCGAAGCGGTGGAGGCCCAGATCCGCACCCGCATCAGCCAGGGCGATAGCCTGCGCCAGGCGCGCGAAGCACTGGGTTATCACGACTTGCAAAAGAAAGCCCGATAAGCGGCGTGCCGGTGGCAGCCTCGCCGGCTGTCAGCGCCGGCTAAACGCCAGCCGCGCCGCGAACAGCACGAACACCAGGCCGGTGCAGCGGTCCATCCAGCGGATCACCCGTTCACGGCGCAGCACCTCGGCCAGTGGCCGGGTGGCAGCGATCAGGCCGGTCGCCCACAGCAGCCCCAGCAGCACATGGATGCCCACCAGGCCGAAAGTCCAGGCCACCAGCGGCTGGCCCTGGGGGATGAACTGGGGCAGGAAGGACACATAAAAGATGCCGACCTTGGGGTTGAGCAGGTTACCCAGCATGCCCTTGACGAACCAGTTGCCGGTGGGCGACGCCTGCTCGCCAGCCGGGGCCATCGACTGGCGCGGGCGCAGCAGCATGTTCACCCCCAGCCAGGCCAGGTAGGCGGCGCCGCAGTACTTGAGCAGGTTGTAGGCCAGCTCGGACACCGCAATCAGCGCGCCCAGGCCGAAGGCCACCGCCGCGCCCCACAGCAGGCAGCCGGCATTGATGCCCAGCGCGGCGCGCAGTGCCTGCTGGCGGCTTTCCACGGCGGCAGTGCGCAGGATCAGCGCGGTGTCCAGGCCGGGCGTCAGGGTCAGCAAGGTGGCGGCCAGGGTGAAGGCGATCAGGTTGTCGGCGAAGGGCATGGCGCAGGACTCGGCGGGGTAATGCGGGCACGTTAACAGATGGCCGCGAAGCCTTCACCACACGCCTTGCAAAGCTGTTAGCCTTGCCCTGTTCAGGTCACCACGGACAGCCCATGGCCAACCACAAGATCGAGATCCGTCGGCGCAACATCGACAAGATCCTCCAGGCCGCCGAGCAGGTGTTCGCCGCCAAAGGCTACGGCGCCACCTCGATGGGCGACATCGCCGAGCAGGCACAGCTGCCGCGCTCCAACCTGCACTATTACTTCAGCACCAAGGACGAACTGTACCGCGCGGTACTGCAGGACCTGCTGGATGTATGGAAGCAGGACGCGCTGTGTTTCGAGCGCTTCGACGACCCGCGCGTGGTGCTGACCAGCTACATCCGCGCCAAGATGGGCCATTCACGTTCGCGGCCACTGGGCTCGAAGATCTGGGCCGAAGAGATCCTGCACGGCGCGCCGGTGCTCGGCCCGACCCTGGACGAGACCCTGGTGCCCTGGGCGCAGCTCAAGCAAGCCAAGATCCGTGGGTGGGTGGAAGATCGACGGATCCTGCCGGTGGAGCCCTCGGCGCTGCTGTACATGATCTGGGCAGCGACCCAGCACTATGCGGATTTCGGCTATCAGGTGACGCTGCTCAACCGCGGCGAGCCGCTGTCTGACCTGGCCTTCGAAAGCGCGGTACAGACCGTGACCAGCGTCATCCTGCGCGGTATCGGGCTGGAGCCCTGAGCACAGCGCCAGGGGCCTTGCTCAGCGACTGGCCGCCGGGCCTTGCAGGAATGCCAGCAGGTGTTCGTTGAACAAGTCTGGCGCCTCCTCCATCACGAAATGCCCGCAGCCTGGCAGGATCACGCCACGCACCGCCTGCGCATGCCCCTGCAAGGTCTGCAACGGCGCATCACCGGTGGCGTGCTCGGCACCGATCGCCAACACCGGCATGCGCAACGGGCGGGCAGCACGCTCGCGGTTCTGCCGGATGGTTTCAGGAATCGCCCGATAGTAGGCAAACCCGCCCCGCATGCCACCGGGTGACGAATAGGCGCGAATGTAGACATCGGATGCCACGGCATGGCGCTGGATCGCCCAGCGATCGAACATGAAATTCAAGTAACCCTCCTCACGCCCGGCAATCAGGAACTCCGGCAGGTCGCGGACCTGGTTGAACAGGAAATGCCAGAGGAAGATGTTCTCCTGCGGATCGACGAAGATCGGCGGCGCCGCAGCCAAGCCTGGTATCACCGCCTCGGCCACCGCCAGCGAGCGCACCGCTTGCGGCTGATCGCTGGCCAAGGCGTAGGCCACCCACATGCCCACATCATGACCGACCAGGTGATAGCGCTCATGCCCCAGTTGCGCCATGAGCGCATGCAACAGGCGAGCGACGTTGCCCGTGTCGTAGCCCTGCTCGGGCCGGTCCGAGTCACCCAGGCCGGGCGGGTCGACGGCAATGGCCTTGAAGCCTTGCGCGGCCAGCGCTGGCAGTACATGGCGCCAGGCATACCAGGTCTGTGGCCAGCCAGGCACCAGCAGCACGGGCTCGCCCTCCCCGGCCACGGCGCAATGGATGCGCAGCCCCTCCACCTGCACATAGACATGGGCGAACGCGTCGTCCCGGGTTGCGCTGACTGCGTTCATGCCCGTGCTCCCACTGCGTTGCCAGCCGCCGCAAGCCCCAGCATGCGCTGGATCTGCCCAGGGTCGAGCGGTGCACCGGCAAAGTCGTCGAAGACCTGCCCGGTGACCTGGATGATGTGTCGGTCGATGAACTCGACGCCCTCCCGGGCCCCGACCTCCTGGTCCTTGAGGCAGCACTCCCACTCAAGGGTGGCCCAGCCATCGAAGTCGTACTGCGCCAGCTTGGAGAAGATCGCCTTGAAGTCGACCTGCCCATCGCCCAGCGAGCGGAAGCGCCCGGCGCGCTCGGCCCAGTCGCTGTAGCCGCCATAGACACCCTGCCGGCCGCTCGGATTGAACTCGGCATCCTTGACGTGAAACATGCGGATGAACGGGTGGTACAGGTCCAGATAGGCCAGGTAGTCGAGCTGCTGGAGCACGAAATGGCTGGGGTCGAAAAGGATACGGCAGCGCTCGTGCTCGCCCACCAAGGCATGGAAGCGCTCGAAGCTGGTGCCGTCGTGCAGGTCCTCGGCCGGGTGGATCTCGAAGCACAGGTTCACGCCCTGCTCGTCGCAGACATCGAGAATCGGCCGCCAGCGCCGCGCCAGCTCTTCGAAGGCCGCCTCCACCAGGCCTTGCGGGCGCTGCGGGAAGGGGAACAGATAAGGCCAGGCCAAGGCACCGGAAAACGTACCCATGTCGCCCAGGCCCAGATTGCGGCTGGCGCGCGCTGCCAGCTTCATCCGTTCGATGGCCCAGTCGGTGCGGGCCGCCGGCCGCCCCGCCAGCGAAGCAGGCGCGAAGGCGTCGCACAGGGGGTCATAGGCCGGGTGTACCGCGACCAACTGGCCGAACATATGGGTGGTCAGTTCGCTGATCTGCAGGCCGTGCCCTGCCAACTGCCCCTTGATCTCGTCGCAGTAACCCGTGCTCTGCGCGGCCAGTGCCACATCGAACAGGCGAGCATCCCAGGCCGGGACCTGCAGGGCCTTGAAACCCAACTGCGCGGCCCAGCCGGCGATGCTGTCCAACGAGTCGAACGGCGGGTTGTCACTGCTGAACTGCGCCAGGTGCAGGCTTGGGCCTTTGAGCGTCTTCATCGATTCCATCCTATTGTTTGTCGATCGACAAACAATAGGCGCGAACGACGCTGCCCGTCAACCGCGAATTGGCTAGAATGCCCGTTTGGCGCATTCGGACAGACAGGCTATGGCAGGACGACCTCGGGAATTCGACAAGCAACAGGCACTGCGCAAAGCGCTGCGGCTGTTCTGGGAACACGGTTACGAAGGCACCTCGATGGCGGCGCTGGTCGCCGAGCTGGGGATCGCCTCGGCGCGGATCTACGCGGCCTTCGGCAGCAAGCAGCAACTGTTCGAAGAGGCCGTGGCACTGTACGAATCGGCCGAAGGCGGTTTTGCCGACCGTGCCCTGGCCCTGCCGGGTATCCACCAGGCGCTGGAGCAGATGCTCGAGGACGCCATCGCTACCTATACCCGTGCCGACGAGCCCAAGGGATGCCTGGTGGTAAGCGCGGCCAGCGGCGTTGCACCGGACAACGTCGCGGTGCAGCAGTGGTTGGCGGATCACCGTCGCCAGCGCGGCGAATCGATCATTGCCCGGCTAAGCCTTGCACGCGAGCAGGGCCAGTTGCCGGCCGATACCGATGTGCAGGCCCTGGGGCATTTCTACGCCATCTTTCTCCATGGCATCTCGGTGCAGGCACGCGATGGCGTGCCCGAGGCGGCCCTGCGCAGTGCCTGCCACTGCGCCCTGGCATTGTTGCCGCGATAGGCCAGCTTCGAGCAGTGGCACCCGGCGCCTGCCTTGGGATCGTATGTGGGCCAACAGGTGCAGGGCGATAGAGGTGCAGCGCTCTCAAGATCGAGCGCCGCCCGCGCGGCGCATCGCGGGGCAAGCCCGCTCCCACATCTGTTTCGGGCCAATGAGTCCTGTGAAAGTACCGCTGCCCGCCTTGGCGCATGTCTTGAGTCATGTGATGCAGCGTTAGCGACCACGCCAAAACCGCGTCGTACCAACAA
>NZ_JBMOWQ010000150.1:0-27737 GCF_049310485.1 Pseudomonas sp. GZD-209 | reverse complement strand
ATATAACACCCAAGCAATTTGCGCGTAAGCCGAATTGTGGTGGTGAAGACGAAAGACCCGAAAATTCGTAAGACCACAAATTCACATATCCGAATTAGCCAAGAGTGTTCACAAGACATTCTGGGCAACCGAATTTCTTGACGACCATAGAGCATTGGAACCACCTGATCCCATCCCGAACTCAGTAGTGAAACGATGCATCGCCGATGGTAGTGTGGGGTTTCCCCATGTGAGAGTAGGTCATCGTCAAGATTCATTTCGCAAAACCCCTATCTGCGCATGCAGGTAGGGGTTTTGTCTTTTCCGCGATTACACCAGCCTGGTGGGGAGCACCTGTGGGAGCGGGCTTGCCCCGCGATAGCTCTGGCCAGGCACTGCTCAGGGGCTTGCCCCGCGATAGCTCTGGCCAGGCACTGCTCAGGCAGTGAGGCTGGCTGGGTTGGCCTCATCGCGGGGCAAGCCCGCTCCCACGCTCTATCTATAAGGCGTTGGTGCTGCGTATGGCGGCAGTGGCCAACAAAGCGTCCAGGAGCCTCATACAGGGCCGTTTAGAGCTTCACCACCCGTACCGCAGCATGTTGCCCTGATAGTCCAATTGCGGGGCTGGCGTGGCTACCACGCTCTGTGCGTACACGTCCTGTTCACCATCGCCATTACCGAAACCGGTAATGCCGGCAGTCCAGTCGGTCATCGCGTTTTCCCCTTGGTCAGTGCTTGACCTGCAGTTTGCTCAATGCCAACTCCGCTAATTGACGGGCGGCTTCGATCTCGTGGGTGGTTGTCAGCGACAGGCCTCGGCCCAAGGGCGTGACATGGGCCGGGGTGTGCAGGTGGATGATGGAGAGGGCGCAGAAGAGCCTCTCCGAGATCTGGACCAGGAGGTCTTCAAGGGAGTGGAACTTCTCAGGGGAAAGCGGTGGGTCGGGGACAATTTTTATCATGGTGTATCTCTCCGCTAGTTCAGTCGGAGCTACCACCATTAGCTGTCAAACAAATGGGTGGCAGCTATACGCGGGTTGACAGACCGAGAGCAGAGAAACCCGGCGCACACGAGGTGCCCCACGTACAGCCGCCAGAAAGGCGAAGCCATAAGAGGTATCTGCAAGTCAGCCTGTCAAAGCCGATCGTTGATTTAGCAACGACCGGCCGAGACTAGAGCCCGACCCAGACCACCGCAATGGCTTGAAAGGGGTTTGGAGTATGTTTGGGAAATGGACTACAGGGAATGGGGAAAGTCTTAAAGACTTGGGTGCAAGATTGAATCAGCGAAGCGGGCTTCACTGTCGTGGCGCATCGTTGGCAAGCCAGCTCCCACAGTGGACGGCGCAGGGTTCAGGCATGGCACATACCTGTGGGAGCCGGCTTGCCGGCGATGAAACCACTACGGTCAGCCCAACTTTCCCCGATTCCCAGGCACAAAAAAACCGACCATAAGGTCGGTTTTTTCTGGATTTGGTGCCCCGAGGGAGACTCGAACTCCCACTCCTTTCGAAAACGGATTTTGAATCCGCCGCGTCTACCAATTCCGCCATCAGGGCTTGTCGCGGCGCAGTATAGAGAGGCGCATGAGGTCGGTCAATCGTCTTTCATGGTCAATTTTCATGCATTGGGCTAAACTTCCCGGCCCTGTCGAACCGAACATCATCATGCGCGTCGCCGATTTTTCTTTCGAACTCCCAGACTCCCTCATCGCCCGCCACCCGTTGGCCGAGCGTCACGGCAGCCGCCTGCTCGTGCTCGACGGTCAAAGCGGCGCGCTGGCCCACCAGCAGTTCACCGACCTGCTCGACTACCTGCGCCCCGGCGACCTGATGGTGTTCAACAACACCCGGGTTATTCCTGCACGGCTGTTCGGCCAGAAAGCCTCTGGCGGCAAGCTGGAAGTGCTGGTCGAGCGTGTGCTGGACAGCCACCGCGTGCTGGCCCATGTGCGCGCCAGCAAGGCGCCGAAAGAAGGCGCGGTGATCCTCATCGATGGCGGTGGCGAGGCCGAGATGGTCGCGCGTCACGAGACGCTGTTCGAGCTGCGCTTCACCGAAGAGGTGCTGCCCCTGCTCGAACGTGTCGGCCATATGCCGCTGCCGCCCTACATCGACCGCCCGGACGAGGGCGCCGACCGTGAGCGTTATCAGACGGTCTATGCCGAGCGTGCGGGCGCAGTGGCTGCGCCCACCGCCGGGCTGCACTTCGACGAGGCGCTGCTGGAAAAGATCGCAGCCAAGGGCGTCGAACGCGCCTTCGTCACTCTGCATGTGGGCGCCGGCACCTTCCAGCCGGTGCGGGTCGACAAGATCGAAGACCACCACATGCACAAAGAGTGGCTCGAAGTGAGCCAGGATGTGGTCGACGCCGTCGAGGCCTGCCGTGCCCGTGGTGGCCGGGTGGTCGCCGTGGGGACCACCAGCGTGCGTTCGCTGGAAAGCGCGGCGCGCGATGGCGTGCTCAAGGCGTTCAGCGGCGACACCGACATCTTTATCTTCCCGGGCCGGCCGTTCCATGTGGTCGACTGCCTGGTGACCAACTTCCACCTGCCGGAGTCCACGCTGCTGATGCTGGTCTCGGCCTTCGCCGGTTACCCCGAGACCATGGCTGCCTATGCGGCGGCGGTGGCGAACGGTTACCGCTTCTTCAGTTACGGTGATGCCATGTTCATCACCCGCAATCCGGCGCCACGCGGCCCAGAGGATCAAGCATGAGTCGCACCTGTCGAATGTCGTTCGAACTGCTGGCCACCGACGGCAAGGCCCGTCGCGGTCGGCTGACCTTCCCCCGTGGCACCGTGGAGACCCCGGCGTTCATGCCGGTGGGTACCTATGGCACGGTCAAGGGCATGCTGCCGCGCGACATCGAGGCCATCGGCGCCGAGATCATCCTTGGCAACACCTTCCACCTGTGGCTGCGCCCGGGCACCGAGGTGATCAAGAAGCACAACGGCCTGCACGACTTCATGCAATGGAAAGGCCCCATCCTCACCGACTCCGGTGGTTTCCAGGTGTTCAGCCTGGGCGCCATGCGCAAGATCAAGGAGGAGGGCGTAACCTTCGCCTCGCCCGTGGATGGCTCGAAAGTGTTCATGGGCCCGGAAGAGTCCATGCAGGTGCAGCGCGACCTGGGCTCGGACATCGTGATGATCTTCGACGAGTGCACGCCGTACCCGGCCGAGCACGACGTGGCGCGCACCTCGATGGAGCTGTCGCTGCGTTGGGCGCAGCGCTCGAAGAACGCCCACGCCGACAACACCGCGGCGCTGTTCGGCATCGTCCAGGGCGGCATGTATCAGGACCTGCGCATGCGTTCGCTGGAAGGCCTGGACAACATCGGCTTCGACGGCCTGGCCATCGGTGGTCTGTCGGTGGGTGAGCCCAAGCACGAGATGATCAAGGTGCTGGACTACCTGCCAGGCCAGATGCCGGCTGACAAACCTCGTTACCTTATGGGGGTAGGCAAGCCGGAGGATCTTGTAGAGGGTGTGCGCCGCGGCGTCGACATGTTCGACTGCGTGATGCCCACGCGCAATGCGCGCAACGGCCACCTGTTCATCGACACAGGGGTGATCAAGATCCGCAATGCGTTCCATCGTCATGATGAATCGCCGCTGGATCCGACCTGCGATTGCTACACCTGCACCAACTTCTCGCGCGCCTACCTGCACCACCTGGACAAGTGCGGCGAAATGTTGAGCAGCATGCTGAATACCATCCACAACTTGCGCCATTACCAGCGCTTGATGGCCGGTTTACGCGAGGCTATTCAACAGGGTAAATTGGCCGCCTTTGTCGACGCCTTCTACGCCAAACGCGGGCTCCCTGTGCCGCCTTTGGACTGACTGTTTGCATCCATTATTAGAAAATTTGCATTAGGAGTGCACAATGAGCTTCTTGATTCCCGCCGCCTACGCGGACGCTGCAGCCCCTGCCGCCGGCCCAGCCGGTACCGGCTTCGAGTGGATCTTCCTGGTCGGCTTCCTGGTCATCTTCTACCTGATGATCTGGCGCCCACAGGCCAAGCGCGCCAAAGAGCAGAAGAACCTGCTGAGCAACTTGCAGAAGGGTGACGAAGTTGTCACCAACGGCGGCATCGCCGGCAAGATCGTCAAGGTTTCCGATGATTTCGTGGTTCTGGAAGTGTCCGACACCGTCGAACTGAAGTTCCAGAAGGGCGCGATTGCCGCGACCCTGCCAAAAGGTACGCTCAAGGCTATCTGAGTTACCGGTTTCATTTTTCCAGTCGGGGCGCGCAAAGCGCCCCGCGTCTTGAACGGGCGGCGTGATGCTGAACAAATACCCTCTGTGGAAATACCTGCTGATCGTGGTGGTACTGGCGATCGGTTTTATTTATTCCGCACCCAACCTCTACCCGGATGATCCGGCGGTACAGATCAGCGGCGCCAGCTCTGCGCTGCATGTCAGCCAGGCTGACCTCGATCGCGTCACCAAGGCGCTGACCGATGCCGGCATCGCGGTGAAAGGCGGCAACCTGGGCGAGAAGGGCAGTGCGCTGGTGCGCCTGACCAACCAGGAAGACCAGCTGCCAGCCAAGGATGTGGCGCGCAAGGCCCTCGGCGATGACTATGTCGTGGCCCTGAACCTGGCCCAGACCACCCCGCAGTGGCTGCGCAACCTGGGTGCCAGCCCGATGAAGCTGGGCCTGGACCTGTCCGGTGGTGTGCACTTCCTGCTGGAAGTGGACATGGACAAGGCCATGACTGCCCGCATGAAAGTCTACGAAGGCGAGGTCAAGACCTTGCTGCGCAAAGAGCGCGTCCGCTACCGCAGCCTGCCTCAGCAGGATGGCGGCATCATGCTGGGCTTCGCCGACGACGCTACCCGCGAACAGGCCCGCAGCCTGATCCGCAAGAATTTCAATGATTTCGAACTGACCACCACCGAGCGCAACGAGCTCGCCGTGCTGCGCCTGGCGCTGACCCAGGCCAAGGTCGCCGAAATCCGCGAATACTCCATCAAGCAGAACCTGACCACCGTTCGCAACCGTGTGAACGAGCTCGGCGTGGCCGAGCCGCTGGTGCAGCGCCAGGGCGCCAACCGCATCGTGGTCGAGCTGCCGGGTGTGCAGGACACCGCCGAAGCCAAGCGTATCCTCGGCAAGACCGCCAACCTGGAGTTCCGCTTCGGGGCTGAGCCGGGTGCGTCCAAAGCCACCACCGAGGTGTTCGAGTTCCGCGAGGGCGGCCGCTCCGCCCCGGTCGAGCGCGGCCTGATCATCACCGGTGACCAGGTCACCGACGCCCAGGCCAGCTTCGACGAGCACGGTCGCCCGCAGGTGAACATCCGCCTCGATGGCCACGGCGGCGAGCTGATGAGCCGCGCCACTCGCTCCAACGTCGGGCGCAGCATGGCGGTGATCTTCATCGAGCAGAAGCCGGTCACCCACTACGAGAAGCAGACGGTCAACGGCGTCGAGAAGGACGTTGCGGTCCAGACCTTCAAGGAAGAGAAGAAGATCATCAGCCTGGCGACCATCCAGTCGCCGCTGGGCAGCCAGTTCCGTATCACCGGCCTGAACGGCCAGGGCGAATCGTCCGAACTGGCCCTGCTGCTGCGTGCCGGTGGTCTGGCTGCGCCGATGTACTTCGCCGAAGAACGTACCATTGGCCCGAGCCTGGGTGCCGACAACATCACCAAGGGTATCGATGCATCCCTGTGGGGCATGCTGTTCGTCTCGCTGTTCATCATCGCCATCTACCGCGGCTTCGGCGTGATCGCCACTGTCGCCCTGGCGGGCAACATGGTGCTGCTGCTGGCATTGATGTCGCTGCTGGGCGCCACGCTGACCTTGCCGGGTATCGCCGGTATCGTGCTGACCATGGGTATGGCGGTCGACGCCAACGTACTGATCTTCTCGCGTATCCGTGAGGAGCTCAAAGCGGGCATGTCGGTGCAGCGTGCCATCCACGAAGGCTTCAACCGTGCGTACACCGCGATCATCGACGCCAACCTGACCAGCCTGCTGGTGGGCGGCATCCTGTTCGCCATGGGTACCGGCCCGGTCAAGGGCTTCGCGGTCACCATGTCCCTCGGGATTTTCACCTCGATGTTCACCGCCGTCATGGTGACCCGCGCCATGGTCAACCTGACCTGTGGCGGGCGTGACATCAAGAAGCTGTGGGTTTGAGGGAGCTGCGATGAAAACCATCAATTTCATGGGCGTGCGCAATGTCGCATTCGCCATTACCGTGCTCCTCACCGTACTGGCGTTGTTCAGCTGGTGGCAGAAGGGTCTGAACTTCGGCCTGGACTTCACCGGCGGTACGCTGATCGAGCTGACCTACGAGCGCCCTGCAGACCTCAAGGCCGTCCGTGCCGAGCTGGTTGAGTCGGGCTTCCACGAGGCGGTGGTGCAGAGCTTCGGCGCCACCACCGACCTGCTGGTGCGCATGCCGGGCGATGACCCGCTGCTGGGCAACAAGGTAGCGGCGGCGCTGCAGAAGGCCGGCGGTGACAACCCGGCCACCCTCAAGCGCGTCGAGTTCGTCGGCCCGCAGGTGGGTGAAGAGCTGCGTGACCAGGGCGGCATGGGCATGCTCCTGGCCCTGGGCGGCATCCTCATCTACCTGGCGTTCCGCTTCCAGTGGAAGTTCGCCGTGGGTGCCATCGTCTCGCTGATCCACGACGTGGTGGTGACCCTGGGTATCCTGTCGTTCTTCCAGATCACCTTCGACCTGACGGTGCTGGCAGCGGTACTGGCGATCATCGGTTACTCGCTCAACGACACCATCGTCGTGTTCGACCGGGTGCGTGAGAACTTCCGGGTGATGCGCAAGGCTTCGCTGATCGAGAACATCAACGTCTCGACCACCCAGACCCTGCTGCGCACTATCGCTACCTCGGTGTCGACCTTGCTGGCCATCGCGGCGCTGCTGTTCTTCGGTGGCGACAACCTGTTTGGTTTCTCCCTGGCGCTGTTCATCGGCGTCATGGCGGGTACCTATTCGTCGATATACATCGCCAACGTGGTGCTGATCTGGCTGAACCTGAGCAGTGAAGACCTGATCCCGCCGGCCAAGAGCGAAGACGTGGACGAGCGTCCGTAAACGATCGTTCAACGCCGTTCGGCGTAATGAAAGGCGCGAGTGTTGAACTCGCGCCTTTTTTTTTGCTCCAAGGCTGGGAGAAAGCGGGCTGGAACCCGTAAGAAAGATCAGGAGGTTCAGGTGAATAAATCAATGCTGGTGGGTGCGGTACTGGGTGCTGTCGGTGTGACTGCCGGAGGTGCTGTGGCGACCTACAGCTTGGTGAACAAGGGCCCTGAATACGCTCAGGTCACCGACGTGCAGCCAATCAAGCAGCAGGTGAAGACACCGCGCGAGGTGTGCAAGGAGGTCGCTGTGACCCGCCAGGCACCGGTCAAGGACCAGCATCAGATTGCCGGTACCGTGGTCGGAGCCATTGCCGGTGGTCTGCTGGGTAACCAGATCGGCGGTGGTACCGGCAAGAAGATCGCCACGGTCGCCGGCGCGGTAGGCGGTGGCTACGCGGGCAACAAGACCCAGGAATACATGCAGGAGCGTGACACCACCACGACCATGCAGACCCGTTGCAGCACGGTCAACGACGTCAGCGAGAAGGTGGTGGGGTACAACGTCACCTATTCCCTCGGTGACCAGGTGGGCAAGGTGAAGATGAATCACGAGCCGGGCTCGACCATCCCTGTGGACAAGAATGGCAAGTTGATCCTGAGCGAGAACCAGGCAGGGCAGTGAGTCGTTCTCCTGCCGCTCTCATGGATTCAAACGGTTAGCAGGAACAGCGTGGGAGCGGGCTTGCCCCGCGATCACCGGCGAAGCCGGTGCCATATATCGATCGCATCGCAGTGCAAGCCCGTTCCCACGCGTTACTCTGCGCGACAGCGCCGCCCAAACAGCTAGCGATTCCCCATAAAAACGGCATAAAAAAAGCACCTCAAGAGGTGCTTTTTTGTGCTCGGCAATCAGCGCTTAGCGCTTCATGCTCTCGGGCAGGTGCGGCTGGATGGCAGTCAGCACGGCCTTGAAGCACTTGATGTTGCCGGCAACGATATGGCCCTTCTCGAGGAAGTCATGGCCACCGTTGAAGTCGCTCACCAGGCCGCCTGCTTCCTGGATCAGCAGCACGCCTGCAGCCATGTCCCACTCGGACAGGCCCGACTCCCAGAAGGCGTCGAAGCGGCCGGCGGCCACATAGGCGAGATCCAGGCTGGCGGAGCCGGCGCGGCGGATGCCGGCGGTCTGGCCAGTCAGTGCGCGGAACATGCCCAGGTAGTTGTCCAGGTCGGCCAGCTGGTTGTCACGGAACGGGAAGCCGGTGCCCAGCAGGGCGCCTTCCAGGCTGGTGCGCGAGCTGACGCGCAGGCGACGGCCATTGATCTGGGCGCCACGGCCACGGCTGGCGGTGAATTCTTCCTGGCGAACCGGGTCGAGGACCACGGCGTGCTCCAGGCGGCCGCGGTATTTGCAGGCGATGCTGACCGCGAAGTGCGGGATGCCGCGCAGGAAGTTGGTGGTGCCGTCCAGAGGATCGATGATCCACAGGTAGTCCTTGCCTTCTTCGCCGGTGCCAGCGTGCAGGCCGGTCTCTTCGCCCTGGATCGAGTGGTTCGGGTAGGCTTTGCGCAGGGCATCGACGATGACCTTCTCAGCGGCGCGGTCGACCTCGGACACATAGTCCTTGGCCTGCTTTTCGTCGACTTTGATGCTGTCCAGGCGTTCGATGGAGCGGAAAATCAGTTCACTGGCGCTGCGAGCGGCGCGCAGGGCGATATTCAGCATAGGCTGCATGGGAAGGTCACCTGGAGATGTTAAAGAAGAAAGCCGCACATTCTAGCAGAAATCTTTGACGGAAGAAGTGTCACATTTGCTTTCATGGCGTTACGCTGGTCGGTTCTGTAAGATCGAAACCTTCTTCATCCGCGTCTGTGAGCACAACACCTTGCTGCAAAATATTCGTGTTGTTCTGGTCAATACCAGCCACCCCGGCAATATCGGCGGCGCTGCGCGTGCCATGAAAAACATGGGCCTGGCGCGTCTGGTGCTGGTGCAGCCAAAAGAATTCCCTGCCGCCGATGCCTCGGCGCGCGCCTCGGGTGCCGACGATGTGCTCGACAATGCCCAGGTGGTCGACAGCCTCGAGCAGGCACTGGTCGGCTGCAGCCTGGTGATGGGCACCAGCGCCCGCGAGCGCAGCATCCCCTGGCCGTTGATCGGCCCCCGGGAGTGCGGCACCAAGGCAGTGGAACATGCCCTGGCCGGCGAGGAAATCGCCCTGGTGTTCGGTCGCGAACACGCCGGGCTGACCAACGAAGAACTGCAGCGATGTCACTTCCACGTGCACATTCCATCCAATCCCGACTTCAGCTCGCTGAATCTGGCCGCCGCCGTCCAGGTGCTCTCCTACGAGGTGCGCATGGCCTCGTTGGCAGTGCAGGGCGTAGCGCCAAAGGTCGAGAAAGCGGACGCCAATGAGCTGGCGACCATGGACGAAATGGAGCTGTTCTATGACCACCTTGAAAAAACCCTGGTGGACATCGGCTTCCTCGACCCCGCCAAGCCCAAGCACCTGATGCCGCGCATGCGCCGGCTGTATGGGCGCAGCTCGGTCGAGCGTACGGAAATGAGCATTTTGCGCGGCATCCTCACCGAGACCCAGAAAGTCGTCCGGGGCGAGCCGCATAAACGGAAGGACTGAACGATGTTCGAGCGTCTGCGTGAAGATATTCAAAGTGTTTTCCATCGTGACCCGGCGGCGCGCAACGCCTTCGAGGTCCTGACCTGCTACCCGGGCATGCACGCCATCTGGCTGCACCGTCTGGGCAGTGCCCTGTGGAAGCGCGATTTCAAATGGCTGGCACGCCTGGTGTCGAACTTCGGGCGCTGGATGACCGGTATCGAGATCCACCCGGGTGCGACCATCGGCCGGCGTTTCTTCATCGATCACGGCATGGGCATCGTCATCGGCGAGACCGCCGAGATCGGTGACGACGTGACGCTGTACCAGGGCGTAACCCTGGGCGGCACCAGCTGGAACAAAGGCAAGCGCCACCCGACCCTGGAAAACGGCGTGGTGGTGGGGGCGGGCGCCAAGGTGCTGGGGCCGTTCACGGTCGGTGCCGGGGCCAAGATCGGCTCCAACGCCGTGGTCACCAAGGCGGTGCCGGCCGGCGCCACGGCGGTGGGCATCCCGGGGCGCATCATCGTCAAGAGCGAGGACGATGCCGTCGAGGCCAAGCGCAAGGCCATGGCCGAGAAGATCGGATTCGACGCCTATGGCGTCAGCGGCGACATGCCTGACCCGGTGGCCAGGGCCATCGGCCAGATGCTCGACCACTTGCAGGCAGTCGACGAGCGCCTGGAGGGGATGTGTGGCGCCCTGACCAGGATGGGCAGTGACTACTGTGCCAAGGAGCTGCCGGCACTGCCCGCCGATGACTTCGCCAATGCCTGCGCAGAGCTGAAGCAAGGCGACACTCAGCCGCATTGATTCCGCCAGCCCGACACAAGGGGCGTGTGCTCGCGCCCCTCGTCTGCTACACTCGCGCCCGCCTCCCGCATGCATACCCGACTAAAGCACTAGGTCTAATAGTTGACTTAAATGCTCGGGAATCGCATACTCGCACACATTCTGTAACTCCCGTGGTAACCATACGCCATGCGACTGACTACCAAAGGCCGATACGCCGTGACCGCCATGCTTGACCTGGCGTTGCACGCGCAGCATGGGCCGGTGTCACTGGCCGATATTTCCGAGCGCCAGGGCATTTCCCTTTCTTATCTGGAGCAGCTGTTCGCCAAGCTGCGCCGCAGCAGCCTGGTATCCAGCGTTCGCGGCCCGGGCGGCGGTTACCAGCTGTCGCGCGGCATGGAAACCATCCAGGTGGCCCAGGTGATCGACGCGGTCAACGAATCGGTCGATGCCACCCGCTGCCAGGGCCTGGGCGACTGCCATGCCGGTGATACCTGCCTGACTCACCACCTGTGGTGCGACCTGAGCCAGCAGATCCATGAATTCCTCAGTGGCATCAGCCTGGCCGACCTCGTCAAGCGCCGTGAGGTGCAAGAAGTCGCCCAACGCCAGGACCTGCGCCGTGTTGCAGGCCGTACCGCCATGCTGGACAAGATTGAGACGTCCGCCGTCGACTGATTACAGCGCCGAGCGACGCCAACGCCTGATAGGAGATACTCAATGAAGTTGCCGATCTACCTCGATTACTCCGCGACCACGCCGGTCGATCCACGTGTGGCCCAGAAAATGGCCGAATGCCTGCTGGTCGACGGGAACTTCGGTAACCCGGCCTCGCGCTCCCACGTGTTTGGCTGGAAAGCCGAAGAAGCGGTCGAGAATGGCCGTCGCCAGGTGGCCGAGCTGATCAATGCCGACCCGCGCGAGATCGTCTGGACCAGCGGTGCCACCGAGTCCGACAACCTCGCCCTCAAAGGCGTGGCGCACTTCTATCAGACCAAGGGCAAGCACATCATCACCTCCAAGATCGAGCACAAGGCGGTCCTGGATACCGCTCGCCAGCTCGAGCGTGAAGGTTTCGAAGTCACCTACCTCGAGCCAGGCGATGACGGCATCGTCACCCCGGCCATGGTCGAGGCTGCCCTGCGTGACGACACCATCCTGGTCTCGCTGATGCACGTGAACAACGAAGTCGGCTCGATCAACGACATCGCCGCCATCGGCGAACTGACCCGCTCGCGCGGCGTGTTGTTCCACGTCGATGCCGCCCAGTCGGCCGGCAAGGTCGAAATCGACCTGCAAAAGCTGAAAGTCGACCTGATGTCGTTCTCGGCGCACAAGGTCTACGGCCCCAAAGGCATCGGCGCGCTGTACGTCAGCCGCAAGCCGCGTGTACGCCTGGAAGCCATGGTTCACGGCGGTGGTCATGAGCGCGGCATGCGCTCGGGCACCCTGCCAACCCACCAGATCGTCGGCATGGGCGAAGCCTTCGCCATTGCCAAGCAGGAAATGGCCAGCGAAAACGTGCGCATCAAGGCCCTGAGCGACCGCTTCTTCAAGCAGGTCTCGGACCTCGAAGAGCTGTACGTCAACGGCAGCCAGACCGCCCGCGTACCGCACAACCTGAACCTGAGCTTCAACTATGTCGAAGGCGAGTCGCTGCTGATGTCGCTCAAGGACATCGCCGTTTCGTCCGGTTCGGCCTGCACCTCCGCTTCGCTCGAGCCGTCCTACGTCCTGCGCGCCCTGGGCCGCAACGACGAACTGGCGCACAGCTCGATCCGCTTCTCTTTCGGCCGCTTCACCAGCGAAGAAGAAGTCGACTACGCCGCGCAGAAAGTCTGCGAGGCCGTCAACAAACTGCGTGAGCTGTCGCCCCTTTGGGACATGTACAAAGACGGCGTCGACATCTCCAAGATCGAGTGGGCCGCCCACTAAGCAGTCGCCGGCAAGAGCGGCTCCCTGATGAGGAAGGAATTGCACCATGGCATACAGTGAAAAGGTCATCGACCACTACGAAAACCCACGCAACGTCGGCAAGATGAATGCCGAGGATCCGGATGTCGGTACCGGCATGGTCGGCGCTCCAGCGTGCGGCGACGTGATGCGTCTGCAAATCAAGGTCAACGAGCAAGGCATCATCGAAGACGCCAAGTTCAAGACCTACGGCTGCGGTTCGGCCATCGCCTCCAGCTCCCTCGCCACCGAGTGGATGAAGGGCAAGACCCTGGACGAAGCCGAAACCATCAAGAACACCCAGCTGGCTGAAGAGCTGGCACTGCCGCCGGTCAAGATCCACTGCTCCGTGCTCGCCGAAGATGCCATCAAGGCAGCCGTTCGCGATTACAAGCAGAAGAAAGGCTTGGTCTAAGTCGCCTGTTGCAAGGTAAGGAGTTCCGATGGCCATCAGCATGACAGAAGCCGCCGCCAACCACATTCGCCGCTCCCTCGACGGGCGCGGCAAAGGTGAAGGCATTCGCCTGGGCGTGCGCACCACCGGTTGCTCGGGCCTGGCCTACGTGCTGGAGTTCGTTGACGAACTGGCTGACGAAGACCAGGTGTTCGAGAACCACGGCGTGAAGGTCATCATCGACCCGAAAAGCCTGGTGTACCTCGACGGCACCGAGCTGGACTTCGTCAAGGAAGGGTTGAACGAAGGCTTCAAGTTCAACAACCCCAACGTGCGCGGTGAATGTGGCTGCGGCGAAAGCTTCAACGTTTGAGGCTGGCCGTGGGTACTCCTTGTCATTACGCACTGTTTGACCTGCAACCGAGCTTTCGCCTGGACCTCGACAAGCTGGCCACTCGCTACCGCGAGCTGGCCCGCGAGGTCCATCCGGACCGCTTCGCCGATGCCTCCGAGCGCGAACAGCGCGTTGCCCTGGAAAAGTCGGCGGCCCTGAACGACGCCTACCAGACCTTGCGCAGCGCACCGCGCCGTGCCCGTTACCTGCTGGCCATCGGTGGCCACGAAGTGCCCCAGGAAGTCACCGTGCACGACCCGGCCTTCCTGTTGCAGCAGATGCAGTGGCGCGAAGAGCTCGAAGAGCTGCAGGACGAAGCCGATCTCGACGGCGTGGCCGTGTTCAAGAAGCGGCTCAAGGCCGCCCAGGACACGCTGAACGAGGATTTCGCCGCCTGCTGGGATGTTGCAGCTGAGCGTGACCAGGCCGAACGCCTGATGCGCCGCATGCAGTTCCTCGACAAGCTCGCCCAAGAAGTGCGCCAACTCGAAGAGCGCCTCGACGATTAATCCCGGCGTTACCCGTGATGACGCCTAAGGTACTCAGATAAGCATGGCCCTACTGCAGATCGCCGAACCCGGTCAGAGCCCCCAGCCGCACCAGCGCCGCCTGGCGGTGGGCATCGACCTGGGCACCACCAATTCTCTCGTCGCCGCCGTGCGCAGCGGGCGCAGCGAGCCGCTGCCTGATGCCCAGGGCCGGGTCATCCTGCCCTCCGCCGTGCGCTACCTGGATAGCGGCGTCGACGTTGGCCTGAGCGCGCGCGAGGCTGCGCCCAGCGACCCGCTCAACACCATCGTCTCGGTCAAGCGCCTGATGGGTCGTGGCCTGGCCGACGTCAAGCAGCTCGGCGAGCAACTGCCGTACCGTTTTGTCGGTGGTGAGTCGCACATGCCGTTCATCGACACCGTCCAGGGGCCGAAGAGCCCGGTGGAAGTGTCGGCCGACATCCTCAAGGTGCTGCGTGCGCGTGCCGAAGAGACGCTCGGCGGTGAGCTGGTAGGCGCGGTGATCACTGTTCCTGCGTATTTCGACGACGCCCAGCGTCAGGCCACCAAGGATGCCGCCAAGCTGGCCGGCCTCAACGTGCTGCGCCTGCTCAACGAGCCGACTGCTGCTGCCGTGGCCTATGGCCTGGATCAGAATGCCGAAGGCGTGGTGGCGATCTTCGACCTGGGCGGCGGTACCTTCGATATTTCCATCCTGCGCCTGAGCGCTGGCGTCTTTGAAGTGCTGGCCACCGGCGGCGACACCGCCCTGGGTGGCGATGACTTCGACCACGCCATTGCCGGCTGGATCATCGAGCAGGCCGGCCTGTCCGCCGATCTCGACCCCGCCACCCAGCGCCTGTTGCTGCAAACCGCCTGCGCGGCCAAGGAAGCCTTGACCGATGCCGACGTGGTCAGCGTGCAGCACGCTGCCTGGCAGGGCGAGCTGACCCGCGCCGCCTTCGACGCCATGATCGAGCCGATGATTGCCCGCAGCCTCAAGGCCTGCCGCCGCGCCGTGCGCGACAGCGGTATCGAGCTGGAGGAGGTGGGTGCGGTGGTGATGGTCGGCGGCTCTACCCGCGTGCCGCGTGTGCGCGACGCCGTGGGTACGCTGTTTGGCCGTACCCCGCTGACCTCCATCGACCCGGACCAGGTGGTCGCCATTGGCGCCGCCATCCAGGCCGACACCCTGGCCGGCAACCGTCGCGACGGCGGCGAGCTGCTGCTGCTCGACGTCATCCCGTTGTCGCTCGGCCTTGAGACCATGGGCGGGCTGATGGAAAAAGTGATTCCGCGCAACACCACCATTCCGGTGGCCCGTGCCCAGGAGTTCACCACTTATAAAGACGGCCAGTCGGCCATGATGATCCACGTGCTGCAGGGCGAGCGTGAGCTGATCAGCGACTGCCGCTCGCTGGCGCGCTTCGAGCTACGCGGCATCCCGGCCATGGTTGCCGGCGCCGCGAAGATCCGCGTCACCTTCCAGGTCGACGCCGATGGCCTGCTCAGTGTCGCCGCGCGTGAGCTGGGTTCGGGCGTGGAGTCGAGCATCCAGGTCAAGCCGTCCTACGGCCTGACCGACGGCGAAATCGCCCGCATGCTCAAGGATTCGTTCGAGCACGCAGGCTCCGACAAGCAGGCGCGCCAGCTGCGCGAGCACCAGGTCGACGGCGAGCGTCTGCTCGAAGCGGTACAGGGCGCCCTGGACGCCGATGGCGAGCGCCTGCTCAGCAGCGACGAGCGCGACGCCATCCAATTCCAGATGCAGGAACTACGTGATTTGCTGAGCGGCACCGATGGCGCCGCCATCGAGCAACAGACCAAGCGTCTGTCGCAGGTGACCGATGCATTTGCCGCCCGTCGCCTTGATTCGACGGTCAAAGCCGCACTGGCCGGGCGCAACCTGAATGAGATCGAGGAGTAACCGATGCCGCTGGTGACATTCCTGCCGCATGAAAAATTCTGCCCCGAGGGGCTGACCGTGGAAGTGCCCGCCGGGACCAATATCCTGGAACTGGCCCACGATCATCACATCGAGATGGAAAGTGCCTGCGGCGGCGTCAAGGCCTGCACCACCTGCCACTGCATCGTGCGCAAGGGCTTCGACTCGCTCGAAGAGGCCGACGAACTGGAAGAAGACATGCTGGACAAGGCGTGGGGCCTGGAAGCGCAATCGCGCCTGGGTTGCCAGGTGGTGGTGGCCGATGAAGACCTCACCATCGAAATCCCCAAATACTCGCTCAACCACGCCGCCGAAGCGCCGCACTGAGGTTTGTCCACATGAGCCTGAAATGGATTGATGTACTTGAGATCGCCATCCAGCTTGCAGAAAGCAAGCCCGACGTCGATCCTCGTTACGTGAATTTCGTCGATCTGCACCGTTGGGTGCTGGCACTGCCAGAGTTCAGCGACGATCCGTCACGCGGCGGTGAGAAGGTGCTTGAGGCCATCCAGGCGGCCTGGATCGACGAAGCCGACTAAGCGCACGCTGCAGGTTAGGCAATCCCCTGGAACCCGCGTATAATTCGCGGGTTTAATTTTTCGCAACACTCATATTTCTGGAGTTCTCCATGGCTGTTCAACGTACTTTCTCGATCATCAAGCCTGACGCCGTCGCCAAAAACGTCATCGGCAAGATCACCACTCGCTTCGAAGAAGCCGGCCTGAAAATCGTTGCCTCGAAAATCAAGCAACTGTCCAAAGCCGAAGCCGAAGGCTTCTACGCCGAGCACAGCGCTCGTGGCTTCTTCGGTGACCTGGTTGCCTTCATGACTTCCGGCCCAGTCGTTGTTCAGGTTCTGGAAGGCGAAAACGCCATCGCTCTGAACCGTGAGCTGATGGGCGCTACCAACCCTAAAGAAGCTGCTGCCGGCACCATCCGTGCTGACTTCGCCGAGTCGATCGACGCCAACGCCGTTCACGGTTCGGACTCCGAAGCTGCCGCTGCTCGCGAAATCGCTTACTTCTTCGCTGCTACCGAGGTAACCACTCGCTAAGCGAAAGCTTACGGGTGAGGGTGAATCCATGACGACATCTACTGGCAAGATCAACCTGCTGGGGCTGACCCTGGCGGAAATGGAACAGTTCTTCGACTCAATCGGGGAGAAGCGCTTCCGCGCCGGTCAGGTGATGAAATGGATTCACCATTTTGGCGTCGATGATTTCGCCGCCATGACCAATGTCGGCAAGGTCTTGCGCGAAAAGCTCGAGGCCGTTGCCGAGATTCGGGGCCCGGAAGTGGTCAGTGAAGACATTTCCGCCGACGGCACCCGCAAGTGGGTGGTCCGCGTTGCCTCTGGCAGCTGTGTCGAGACCGTCTACATCCCTACCGACGATCGCGGTACGCTCTGCGTGTCGTCGCAAGCCGGCTGTGCCCTGGACTGCAGCTTCTGCTCCACTGGCAAGCAAGGCTTCAACAGCAACCTCACCGCCGCCGAAGTGATCGGCCAGGTGTGGCTTGCCAACAAATCCTTCGGGACCGTTCCGGCCAAGATCGACCGCGCCATCACCAACGTGGTCATGATGGGCATGGGCGAACCCCTGCTGAATTTCGACAATGTCATCGCCGCCATGAAGATCATGATGGAAGATCTGGGCTATGGCATTTCCAAGCGCCGCGTGACGCTTTCGACGTCGGGCGTGGTGCCGATGATCGACGAGCTGGCCAAGCACATCGACGTGTCGCTGGCCCTGTCGCTGCACGCTCCCAACGACGAGCTGCGCAACCACCTGGTACCGATCAACAAGAAGTACCCGCTGAAGATGCTGCTGGAGTCGTGCATGGGCTACATGTCCACGCTCGGCGGCAAGCGCGTGCTGACGATCGAGTACACCCTGCTCAAGGACGTCAACGACCAGCCCGAGCACGCGGCACAGATGATCGAGCTGCTGCGCGACGTGCCGTGCAAGATCAACCTGATCCCGTTCAACCCGTTCCCGCACTCGGGCTACGAGCGGCCGAGCAACAACGCCATTCGCCGCTTCCAGGACCTGTTGCACCACGGTGGTTTCAACGTCACCACCCGCACCACCCGCGGTGACGACATCGACGCCGCTTGCGGGCAGCTGGTCGGCCAGGTCAACGACCGCACCCGCCGCAGCGAGCGTTACATCGCCGTGCGCCAGCTGGCTGCCGACGAGCCGCAAGACAGCGCCGCGCGCCCCTGACGAGCACCCGCCCCATGACCCTGCGCGCCGCGCTGTCGATCCTCACGCTTGCGCTGCTGGCTGGCTGCGTTTCCAGCGGTGGGGGCGACCCGCTGGCCAGCCGCCAGGGGCGTGACGAGGCTGTGCGGGCTTATGTGCAGCTGGGGCTGGGGTATTTGCAACAAGGTTTGACCGGGCAGGCCAAGGCACCATTGGCCAAGGCACTGGCCTTGAACAGTACCGATGCCGACGCCAATGCGGCACTGGCGCTGGTGTTCCAGGCCGAGGCTGAGCCGCAACTGGCAGGCCAGCACTTCCGTAAAGCGCTGGCTGCACGCCCGGATGACACGCGAATCCGCAACAACTACGGCAGTTTCCTATATGCTCAGGGCCGTTTTGCCGACGCTGAAGCGATGTTTCGCCAGGCAGCCGCCGATACCTTGTACCCTGAGCGTTCGCGGGTGTACGAGAACCTCGGCCTGACCGCGCGCAAGCTGGGGCAGGGCGAGCAGGCCCGCGAATACCTGGAAAAGGCACTGCGCCTCGATCAGCGCCAACCGAAGGCGTTGCTTGAAATGGCTGAGTTGTCCTACGAAAACAGGCATTATGTGCCGGCCCGGGACTACTACGATCGTTTCAGCCAGCTGAGCGAACAGAACGCCCGCAGCCTGTTGCTGGGCAGCCGCCTGGCCCGCGCCCTTGACCAACAGGGTGACGAGGCCCGGTTGGGCCAGCAATTACAACGACTTTATCCCGGTACGCCGGAATATCAGCAATACCTGTCGGAGCAACGATGAAAGCCGCGCAAACAGAAGTAGCAGCGACTCGCCAGAACCCCGGTGACGTCTTGCGCCAGGCCCGTGAACAGCGGGAGTGGAGCCAGGCCGAAGTCGCGCAAAAGCTCAACCTCACGGTATCTTCGCTGAACAACCTCGAAGCCGGCGCCTTCGACAAGCTGCCCGGCCACACCTTCGCCCGTGGTTACATCCGTGCCTACGCCAAGCTGATGGGCATGGACCAGGCACCGCTGGTGCAGGCGTTCGACAACATCACCGGCACCCACGCCCAAGGCAGCGACGTGCACGCACTCGGTCGCATCGAGGAGCCGGTCCGCCTGTCGCACAACATCATGCGCGTGGTCAGCCTGCTGTTGCTGGTGGCCGTGGTGGGCGGTGGCTTCTTCTGGTGGCAGGACCAGGGCAGCCTGCGCGGCAAGGACCTGGCCAAGATCGCCCTGGAGCACGTCGAGGTCGAGAGCGCCGACGGCACTACCCAGATTCACCCGCTGGACGAGCCGGAAGACCAGGCTGTCAGCGAAGCCCAGCAACCTGCCAGCGAAGTGCTGCCATTGGAGCCTGTGGCCAGCGAGCAAACTCCGGCAGTGGCCGTTGAAACCCCGGCACCGGTAGTGGCTGTGGCACCGTCCAGCAGCGTGCCGGCGCCAGCGCCAAGCACAACTCCTGTTCCTGCACCGGCTGCAACCGTCGCCCCGGTCGCCCAGCCTGCGCCCGCCAGCCCGGTGGCCGTCGCTCCGGCTCCAGTTGCCCCGGCGGCAGCGGCAGCGGCTCCGGCGCCAGTACCGGCCGGCAGCGGCAGCGTACACATCCAGTTCACCGCCGATTGCTGGACCCAGGTCTCCGACGGCAACGGCAAGGTGCTGTTCAGCGCCATCAAGCGCAAGGGCGACAGCCTGGAACTGACCGGCAAGCCACCGTTCGCGGTACGCCTCGGGTTCGCCCGCGGCGCCCAGGTGAGCTACAACGGCCAGGCGGTCGATGTCGCCCCGTTCACCAGTGGCGAAACCGCTCGCCTGAAGTTGGGACAGTAAGTCATGCACGGCGAATCTCCGATCAAACGTCGCGAATCCCGCAAAATCTGGGTCGGCAATGTACCGGTGGGCGGCGATGCGCCCATCGCGGTGCAGAGCATGACCAACACCGATACCAATGACGTCGCCGCCACCGTGGGGCAGATCCAGCGCCTGGTCGATGCCGGCGTCGATATCGTGCGTGTCTCGGTACCGGACATGGACGCCGCCGAGGCGTTCGGCAAGATCAAGAAGCTGGTCAGCGTGCCGCTGGTCGCCGACATCCACTTCGACTACAAGATCGCCCTGCGCGTGGCCGAACTGGGCGTTGACTGCCTGCGCATCAACCCGGGCAACATCGGCCGCGAAGACCGCGTTCGCGCGGTGGTCGATGCCGCCCGTGACCGTGGCATCCCGATCCGCATCGGCGTCAACGCCGGCTCCCTCGAGAAAGACCTGCAGAAGAAGTATGGCGAACCGACCCCGGCCGCATTGGTCGAGTCGGCGCTGCGCCATGTCGAGCACCTCGACCGCCTGGATTTCCAGGACTTCAAGGTCAGCGTCAAGGCCTCCGACGTGTTCATGGCCGTCGAAGCCTACCGCCTGCTGGCCAAGCAGATCATCCAGCCGCTGCACCTGGGCATCACCGAAGCCGGTGGCCTGCGTTCGGGGACAGTGAAATCCGCCGTCGGCCTCGGTATGCTGCTGGCCGAAGGTATCGGCGACACCATCCGCATTTCGCTGGCCGCAGACCCGGTCGAAGAAGTGAAGGTCGGCTACGACATCCTCAAGTCGCTGCATCTGCGTTCCCGTGGCATCAACTTCATCGCCTGCCCGAGCTGCTCGCGGCAGAACTTCGATGTGGTCAAGACCATGAACGAGCTGGAAGGGCGTCTGGAAGACCTGCTGGTACCGCTGGACGTGGCCGTGATCGGTTGCGTGGTCAACGGCCCGGGTGAAGCCAAGGAGGCGCACGTCGGCCTCACCGGCGGCACGCCGAACCTGATCTACATCGATGGCAAGCCATCGCAGAAGCTGAACAACGACAACCTGGTCGATGAGCTGGAAAAACTCATCCGCCAGAAAGCGGCCGAGAAGGCCGAGGCCGACGCGGCGCTGATCGCCCGTGGCTGATACACAGAATTCGTAAGGACTACTCGTGAGCAAATCGCTGCAAGCCATCCGTGGCATGAACGACATCCTGCCCGACCAGTCGCCGCTGTGGCGCTACTTCGAGGGCACCGTGGCCGGCCTGCTGGACAGCTACGGCTACAGCCAGATCCGTACGCCGATCGTCGAGTTCACCGAGCTGTTCAAGCGCTCGATCGGTGAAGTCACCGATATCGTCGAAAAAGAGATGTACACCTTCGACGACCGCAACGGCGATTCGCTCACCCTGCGCCCCGAAGGCACCGCCGCCTGCGTGCGCGCGGTACTCGAGCACGGCATCACCGGCAACGGCCAGGTGCAGAAGCTCTGGTACATCGGCCAGATGTTCCGCCACGAGCGCCCGCAGAAGGGCCGCTATCGCCAGTTCCACCAGATCGGCGTGGAGGTGTTCAACCTCGACGGCCCGGACGTCGATGCCGAGCTGATCATGCTGACCTGGCGCCTGTGGGGCCTGTTGGGCATCCAGGACGCCGTGGAGCTGCAGCTCAACAGCCTGGGCACCAGCGAAGCCCGCGCGCGCTACCGCGATGCGCTGGTCGAGTTCCTGTCCGCGCGCCTCGAGCAACTGGACGAAGACAGCCAGCGTCGCCTCAAGAGCAACCCGCTGCGCATCCTCGACAGCAAGGATGCGGGCACCCAGGCGGTGCTGGTCGGCGCGCCGAAGCTGGAAGACTACCTGGACGAAGAATCCCGCGTGCACTTCGAGGGCCTCAAGGCTCGCCTGGACGCCGCCGGTATCCCGTTCGTGATCAACACCAAGCTGGTGCGTGGCCTCGATTACTACAGCAAGACCGTGTTCGAGTGGGTCACCGACAAGCTCGGCGCCCAGGGCACCGTCTGCGCCGGTGGCCGTTATGACGGCCTGGTCGAGCAGATGGGCGGCAAGCCGACCCCGGGCGTTGGTTTCGCCATGGGCATCGAACGCCTGATCCTGCTGCTGGAGACCCTGGGCAAGGTGCCCGAGTCGATCAACCGCACCATCGACGTCTACCTGTGCGCCTTCGGCGAGCAGGCGGAGCTGGCCGGCCTGCGTCTGAGCGAAAGCCTGCGTGACCGTCTGCCGGGCCTGCGCCTGGCGGTCAACGCCGGTGCCGGCAGCTTCAAGAGCCAGTTCAAGAAGGCCGACAAGAGTGGCGCGCTGTTCGCCCTGATCCTCGGCGACGACGAGCTGGCCAAGCAAGAAATCGGTCTGAAGCCCCTGCGTGGCCAGGGCGAACAACAGAACATTGCCTGGGATGCTCTTGCCGAGCACCTGGAAACCGCGATCGCCCAGGCGTAACGCGGTTCAACAACGAATAGGCGAAAAGGAGTATTGGGGTGTCGAGTACCGATGATGACGACCTGGCTGGGGTCAAGGACTGGTGGAACCGCAACGGCAAGCCGCTGCTGACCGGCGCGCTGCTGGCCGGTGTGGTGGTGATGGGCTGGCAGACCTGGCACAAGTACCAGGCCAACCAGTCGCAAGGCGCCTCGGCGCTGTACCAGGCCCTGCTGGAAACCTCGCTGACGCCGTCTGGCCAGCCTGATGCAAGCAAGGTCGCCGAGCTGTCCGGCAAGCTCAAGAGCGAGTTTGGCGGTAGCGCTTACGCCCAGTACGGCAGCCTGTTCGTGGCCAAGGTTGCGGTCGACAGCGGCAAGCTGGATGACGCCGCCACCGAGCTCAAGGCCGTGATGGACAAGCCGGCCGACGCCACCCTGGGTGAAATCGCCCGTCAGCGCCTGGCCCGCGTGCTCGCGGCACAGGACAAGGCCGAAGAGGCCCTGAAACTGCTCGACGGCGATGCCGACAAAGCCTTCCTGGCCAGCCGCGAGGAGCTCAAGGGCGACCTGCTGGTGCAGTTGGGCCGTGCCGACGACGCCCACGGCGCCTACCAAAAAGCCAAGGCCGCGCTGTCCGACGACGCCGCGATCGGTGGCCTGCAACTGAAGCTGGATGACCTGGCCAAAGGGGACGCCTGAAGTGAAGGGTTGGAAACAAGCAGCAGTGCTCACCCTCGCCGTACTGGCAGCGGGTTGCAGCAGCAACAGCAAGAAGGAACTGCCCCCGGCCGAGCTGACCAAGTTCACCGAGGAAGTGGTGCTGAAGAAGCAGTGGAGCCGTTCGATCGGTGACGGCCAGGGCGAGACGTACAACACCCTGGTACCGGCCATCGAGAACGACCGCATCTACGCTGCCGACGTCACTGGTGAAGTCTTCGCACTCGACCGCCTCAACGGCGACGTGGTGTGGAAGAAGGACCTCGATCTGCCGGTTTCCGGCGCGGTTGGCGTGGGCTACGGCCTGGTCATGCTGGGCACGCTCAAGGGTGAAGTCATTGCCCTGGATTCGAGCACCGGCGAAGAGCGCTGGCGTTCGCGCGTCACCAGCGAAGTACTGGCACCGCCCGCCAACAACGGCGACGTGGTGGTGGTGCAGACCCAGGACGACCGCCTGATCGGCCTCGACGCCGCCACCGGCGACCGTCGCTGGATCTACGAAAACACCCCAGCGGTACTCACCCTGCGTGGTACCGGCGCGCCGATCGTCACCAACCGCCTGGCCGTCGCCGGCCTGTCCACCGGCAAGGTGGTGGCGGTGGACATCAACAACGGCGTACCAGTGTGGGAAAGCCGCGTGGCCATCCCGCAAGGGCGCTCCGAGCTGGACCGTGTGGTGGACATCGACGGCGGCCTGCTGCTGACCGGTGGCACCTTGTACGTCAGCACCTACCAGGGCCGCGTCGCCGGCCTGGACCTGGAAAGCGGCCGTGTGCTGTGGCAGCGTGATGCCTCCAGCTACGTGGGTGTCGCCCAGGGCTTCGGCAACGTCTACGTGAGCCTGGCTTCGGGCACCGTCGAGGGTGTCGACGAGCGTTCCTCCAGCGCCTTGTGGAGCAACGACAGCATGGCCCGTCGCCAACTGTCCGCGCCGGAAGTGTTCTCCAGCTACGTGGCGGTGGGTGACTTCGAGGGTTACCTGCACCTGCTGAGCCAGGTCGATGGCCGCTTCGTCGGCCGTGAGCGTATCGACAGCGATGGCCTGCGCGCCCGCCCACTTGTGGTCGGCGACACCATCTATGTCTTCGGCAACAGCGGCAAGCTCGAGGCACTGACCATCCGCTGAAGCTATGCTTGAGCCCGTTCGCGGGCTCAGGTAGCGGCGTAGGAAACGCCGCCCGAACTCCGGCCGCTGCCTTGCAGCGGCCTTTGCATTTTCAAGAATTCAAGAGTGGAGAGCCGCATGGTTCCCGTAATCGCCCTGGTGGGCCGCCCGAACGTCGGCAAATCCACCATGTTCAACCGCTTGACCAAGACCCGCGATGCCATCGTCGGTGACCTGTCGGGCCTGACCCGTGACCGCCAGTACGGCGATGCCAGCTGGCAGGGTCGTTCCTTCATCCTGATCGACACCGGCGGTATCACCGGTGACGAAGTGGGCATGGACGAGAAGATGGCCGAGCAGTCGCTGATGGCCATCGAAGAAGCGGACTACGTCCTGTTCCTGGTGGATGCCCGCGCCGGCATGACCGCCGCCGACCAGATGATCGCCGACCACCTGCGCAAGCGGAACAAGTCGGCCGTGCTGGTGGCCAACAAGATCGACAACATCGATCCGGACATCGCCCGCGCCGAGTTCTCGCCGCTGGGCATGGGCAACGCCATCCCGGTGGCCGGCTCCCAGGGCCGTGGTATCAACGCCCTGATGGAATCGCTGCTCGGCCACATCCCGCGTGATGCCGAGGAAGACGCCCTCGACCTGGACGTCGCCGAAGGCGAAGAGGCCGTGCGCATTCCAGGCCCGAGCGAAAAAGACGGCATCAAGATCGCCATCATCGGCCGCCCGAACGTGGGCAAGTCGACCCTGGTCAACCGCATGCTCGGCGAAGAGCGCGTGGTGGTGTACGACCAGCCGGGTACCACCCGCGACAGTATCTACATCCCGTTCGAGCGTGATGGCGAGAAGTACACCTTCATCGACACCGCCGGCGTGCGCAAGCGCGGCAAGATCCACGAGGAAGTCGAAAAGTTCTCGGTGGTGAAGACCCTGCAGGCGATCAAGGACGCCAACGTGGTGGTCTTCGTCATGGACGCCCGCGAAGGCGTGGTCGACCACGACCTCAACCTGCTGGGCTTCGCCCTCGAATCCGGCCGGGCCATCGTCATCGCGCTGAACAAGTGGGATGGCATGGAAGCGGGCGAGCGCGACTACGTGAAGACCGAGCTGGAGCGCCGGCTGTTCTTCGTCGACTTCTGCGACATCCACTTCATCTCCGCCCTGCACGGCACCGGCGTTGGCCACCTGTACAAGTCGGTGCAGGCCGCGTTCAAGTCGGCGGTCACCCGCTGGCCGACCAGCCGCCTGACGCAGATCCTCGAAGACGCCATCAGCGAGCACCAGCCGCCGCTGGTCAACGGCCGTCGCATCAAGCTGCGCTATGCCCACCTCGGTGGCGCCAACCCGCCGCTGATCGTGATCCACGGCAACCAGACCGAGAAGGTGCCCAAGTCCTACTCGCGTTACCTGGAGAACACCTACCGCCGCGTGCTCAAGCTGGTCGGTACGCCGATCCGCATCGAGTACAAGGGCGGTGAGAACCCGTACGAGGGCAACAAGAACACCCTCACCGATCGCCAGGTCAACAAGAAGCGCCGCTTGATGTCGCACCACAAGAAGGCCGAGAAGAAGCGCCGCGACAAGCGCTAGTAACTGCGCTTGTGTTGCGCTTCGTGGGAGCGGGCTTGCCCCGCGATGGTTTCGGGCAAAAATGTTTTGCTGCCTGGTCAATTGCCATCGCGGGGCAAGTCGCATCGGCGCACCGCCGCTCCCACGGTTCGTTGCTGACTTGACCCAACGCAATCCCCCTATTGTTTCAACCTTTTTCCTGACTGCTTGATCCGCTATGCTCGGGCTCCACCCCGTGCCGGAAAAACCCCAGGAAAGAGGGCTCCATGATCCGCAGCAAACTGCCGAACGTCGGCACGACCATCTTCACCACCATGTCGCAGCTCGCCATGCAGACCGGTGCGCTCAACCTGTCCCAGGGCTTCCCTGACTTCAACGGCCCCCAGGCCCTGCTCGATGCCGTTGGCCGCCATGTGGCCGCCGGGCACAACCAGTATTCACCGATGACCGGCCTGCCAGCCCTGCGCCAGCAAGTGGCGGCCAAGATCGCTCGGCTGTACGGCGTGGCGGTGGACGCGGACCAGGAAGTGACCATCACCCCCGGTGCCACCGAAGCGATCTTCTGTGCCATACAGGCGGTGATCCACCCCGGCGATGAGGTGATCGTCTTCGACCCCTGCTACGACAGCTACGAACCCTCGGTGGAGCTGGCCGGTGGCCGCTGCGTGCACGTACCGCTGGCTGACGGCAGCTTCAGCATCGACTGGCAGAAGTTCAGCGACGCCCTCAGCCCGCGCACGCGCATGGTCATCCTCAACTCGCCGCACAATCCCAGCGGCGCGCTGATCAGCCGCGACGACCTGGACCAGCTGGCCGCGCTGATCGACAACCGCGACATCTACCTGGTCAGCGACGAAGTCTACGAGCACCTGATCTACGACGGCGTGCGCCACGCCAGCGTGCTGGCCCACGAGCAGCTGTACAGCAGGGCCTTCGTCATCAGCTCGTTCGGCAAGACCTACCACGTCACCGGCTGGAAGACCGGCTACGTGGTCGCGCCGCCGGCGCTCAGCGCCGAACTGCGCAAGGTTCACCAGTACGTCAACTTCTGCGGTGTCACGCCCTTGCAGTGCGCCCTGGCCGACTTCATGGCCGAGCACCCGGAGCACATCTACGGGCTGCCAGCCTTCTACCAGGCCAAGCGCGACCTGTTCTGCGACCTGTTGCAAGCCTCGCGGTTCAGCTTCACCCGCACCCCGGGTACCTATTTCCAACTGGTGGACTATTCGCAGATCCGCTCCGACCTGAACGACGTCGACATGGCCCTGTGGCTGACCCGCGAACACGGCGTGGCCAGCATCCCGGTGTCGGTGTTCTATCAGCAACCCATCCCCGAGCAACGCCTGGTGCGCCTGTGCTTTGCCAAACGTGAGGAGACGCTGCGACAGGCGGCGGAAAAACTATGCGCGATCTGAGTGAACTGCCGAACCTGAAAATCGCCCTGGTGCAGACCACCCTGGCCTGGCACGACCGCGAAGCCAACTATGCCCATTTTGAGGAACTGATCGGCCAGGCCGGTGAAGTCGACCTGGTGATCCTGCCGGAGATGTTCACCACCGGTTTTTCGATGGAGTCGCAAAGCCTGGCGGAGCCGGAGAACGGCCCGACCTACAAGTGGCTCAAGGCCCAGGCGAAGAAGCGCAATGCAGTGATCACCGGCAGCGTGATCATCCAGGCCGCCGATGGCAGCCACCGCAACCGCCTGCTGTGGGCGCGGCCCGATGGCGAGATCCTGCACTACGACAAGCGCCACCTGTTCCGCATGGCCGGCGAACACAAGCACTACACCCCCGGCGAGCGCCAGGTGCAGTTCGAACTCAAGGGCTGGCGCATTCGCCCGCTGATCTGCTACGACCTGCGCTTCCCGGTGTGGAGCCGCGACGCCCAGGACACCGACCTGCTGCTGTACACGGCTAACTGGCCTGCGGCACGGCGCACCCATTGGAACCGGCTGCTGCCGGCGCGGGGGATCGAGAACCTGTGCTTCGTGGCGGCGGTGAACCGGGTGGGCACCGATGGCAAGGGCTTTGCCTATTCCGGCGACAGCCAGGTGCTGGATTTCCAGGGTGAGAGCCTGTTGAGCGCGGGCGAGGCCGACGGGGTGTTCACCGTGGTGCTGCGTGCCGCGGAACTGGCGGCGTACCGGGCGCGCTTCCCGGCCAACCTGGACGCCGATACCTTCGAATTGCACTGAGGGCCAATCGCGGGGGGGGGGAGGACCTCCCCGGGGGGGTGGGGGGGGGGGGCACGCCCGGGGAGGGAGGG
>NZ_JBMOWQ010000149.1:0-36747 GCF_049310485.1 Pseudomonas sp. GZD-209 | reverse complement strand
AATCGCGGGGCAAGCCCGCTCCCACGGGTTGAATTGGTGGGCCAGTCCATCCCGTGGGAGCGGGCTTGCCCCGCGATGTTTTCAGGCTTCAGTACACATCCCGCCTATAGCGCCCATCCTCGATCAGCTGCTGCACCCGCGCTTCACCGAGCATGCCCTGCAGCGCCGCATCCACCCCTGCAGCCATGCCGTGCAAACTGCCGCACACATACACGCAGGCGCCATCATCAATCCAGCGCTTGAACTCGGCGGCCTGCTGCAGCAACACATCCTGCACATAGACCTTCTCGGCCTGGTCGCGTGAAAACGCCAGGTCCAGCCGTTGCAGGTCACCCTTGGCCAACCAGCCCTGCAGCTCCTCGCCACACAGCAGGTCGTGGGCACGATTGCGCTCGCCAAACAGCAGCCAGTTGCGCTGCTCGCCTGCGCCAATGCGTGCCTTCAAGAGGCTGCGCAAGCCGGCAAGGCCAGTGCCGTTGCCGATCAGTACCATCGGCGCGGCGGCGTCGGGCAAGTGGAAGCCGCCGTTACGGCGCAGACGAGCGCTGACCGTGCCGTCCAGCGCCAGGTACTCGGTCAGCCAGCCGGAACCCAGGCCCAGGTTGCCATCGGGGTGGCGTTCCTGGCGCACGATCAACTCCAGCTCGCCATCGCTGGCAATCGAGGCGATCGAGTATTCGCGGGCACTCAGCGGGATCAGCGCATCGACCAGCGCCTGGGCATGCAGGCCCACCAGGTGCTCGCGGCTGGCCGGCAGCTGCCGGCTGGACAAGGCCTGGGCCAGGGTTTGTTCGAGGCCGTCCAGTTGCACCGGGCAGTGCGGGTCGAGCCCGAGGCCTGCCAGCAACGCCGCTACGCGGGGCTGGCCATTACGCGGCAGGATCTCCACCAGGTCGCCGGCCGCCCAGCTTGCCGGGGCTTGCGCCTGCAACCCCAGCAGGAACACCGGTGCGCCCTGGCTGCCCGGGTTGAGCAGTTCACGGCGGGTCAGGCGCCAATTGCCGAAGCTGGCGGGCTGCCACGCGGCTACCGGGTGCGCGCCGGTCAGTTGTGCCAGTTCTTGTTGCCAGAGTTGCAGCGCGGCGGGGTCGGCGTTGTCCACTTCGACTGCGCTGAAGGCGCTGCTGGCGCCACGCTCGCTGAGCCAGGCCTGCAGCCGTCGGGCAAAGCCGCAGAAGTGCGGATACTGGCGGTCGCCCAGGGCCAGCACGGCATAGTCCAGGTGTTCCAGTGCCCAAGGCTTGCCGATGACTTTGCGCTCGAAGGCCCGAGCGCTGTCCGGCGCTTCGCCGTCGCCGAAGGTGCTCACCACGAACAGCGCGCGGTTGGCCTGGCGCAGTTCGGCTTCGCCCAACTGCGCCAGCGGGCGCACCTGCACCGGCAAGCCGGCGGCCTGCAGCTGGCCGGCGCTCTGCCAGGCCAGTTGCTCGGCGAAGCCGCTCTGGCTGGCGAAACCGATCAGCCAGCTGTCGCCGTTGCCGGCGGCAGCAGATACCGCGCCGCGGGCGGCGCGCACCTGGCGCTTCTTGCGTCGGCGGTCGAGGTACAGCAGCCAGCCGGTGACGAAGAACAGCGGCATGGTCAGGCTGGCCACGGTGACGATGATTCGCCCCGGCAAGCCAAAGTAGCTGCCCACGTGCAGGGCGTAGACGCTCTGCAGCAGTTGGGCCTTGAACGAGCTGTCGCTGTAGCGCTGGTGGCGCTTGATCTGGCCGCTGGCCGGGTCGAGGGTGAGGGTGTTGAAGGCGCGCTCGTGGTCGGCGCCCTGCAACAGGTAGAACAGGGTGGCCGGCTGGCCGCCGGCCGGCGGCAGCCGCAGGTTGTAGGTGGCAAGGCCAGGGCCCGCCGCGTCCTTGAGGTTGGCCCAGATGGCGTCGTAGTCGACCACCAGTGGCGGGGCATTCTTGTCGACCTTGGGCGGGCCATGGCGGCCACCGCGGCCTTCACCGCGCTTCTGCTCGCCGGCCGCCGGTGGGTCGGCCAGCAACTTGTTCAGGCCCGCGCGGTACCACTCATAGGACCAGAACAGCCCGGTCAGGGCGAACAAGAGGTAGAACAGCAGGCACCAGGTGCCGAACACCGCATGCAGGTCCCAGTTGAACGCGCGGCCTTTCTTGGCCCAGTCCAGGGTCAGCCAGGTCCGCCAGTTGAGGGCCTTGCGCGGCCAGCGCAGGTACAGGCCGGACAGGCAGAAGAAGATCAGCATCAGGGTGCAGGCACCGGTGATCTGCCGGCCGGTGTCGCCCACGGCGAGGAAGCGGTGCAACTGCAACACGAAGTTGAAGAAGCCCAGCCCGCTCACTTCGCCCTTGAGCTCGCCGGTGTAGGGGTCGGCATAGCGCAACTCGCCGCGGCGCTCACCGGGCGCAGGGGTGAAGAAGATCCGCGCGGCATTGCCCTCGCGGGTGTCTACCCACAGCATCGAGACCTTGTCGCCTTGCGCGGCTTCGACCCGGCGCACCAGCTCGGCCGGCGGCAACACGCCCTCCTGGCGCACCTCGACCTTGAGCACCTCGGCGTTGAACGCGCGCAGCAGCTCTTCCTGGAACGACCAGATCGCCCCGGTGATGCCCATCAGCGCCAGCACCAGGCCAGCGGTGATGCCAAACAACCAGTGCACCTGGAACAGCGTCTTCTTCAACACATCGATCACCTTGTCTGGCCGCCTGCTGCGCGGCGTGCATTATGCCTTGATACGCAAAAGCCCCGTTCAAGCAAATGAACGGGGCTTGGGCTGCATCCTTTAGAAGTGGACGCTGGTGGTCAGCAATGCGGTCCGGCCCGCCGCCTGGTTGGCGAAGTGGGTGGAGAACGCCTTGTCGTAGTAGACCTCGTTGGTGAGGTTCTGCACGTTCAGTTGCAGGTCGACGTTCTTGGTCAGCTTGTAGGCGGCCATGGCGTCGTAACGCACGTAGCTGTCGACCATGGTGGTGTTGGCCACGTTGCCGAACACGTCATCGACGTAGAAGGCGCCGCCGCCGACGGTGAACTTCGGCGTGACCTGGTAGGTGGTCCACAGGCTGGCGCTGTTGTTCGGGGTGTTCGGCAGCTGGTTGCCGTCGTTGGCCTTGCCCAGCGGGCCGCCGTCGATCTGGCGGGCCTGCATGTAGGTGTAACCGGCAAATACCTGCCACTTGTTGGTCAGCTTGCCGCTGGCCGACAGCTCGATGCCCTGCACGCGGGTTTCGCCGACGTTCTCGTAGCTGGTGGTACCCACCTGCACACGGGCGTTTTCTTTCTCGGTGCGGAACAGCGCGGCGGTGAGGGACAGACGCTCTTCGAGCAGGTCCCACTTGGTGCCGATCTCGTAGTTGGTGGTTTCTTCCGGCTCCATGTCGCTGGTCAGCAGATTGCCGGCACGGTCAGTAGAGTTAGGCGGTGGATTGCCTTCCATGCCTTCACCAAGCATTGCGCCAGGGGGAGTGGCCGAAGTGGCGTAGGACACATAGATGCTGCCGTTGTCGGCCGGTTTCCACACCAGGCCAAGCTGGCCGGTGATGAACTCGCTGGTGTCCTCGCCCTTGGCGGCGACCTTCTTGGCGTTCACCACGGTACTGCCGTTGGCGTTGCGGCTGCGGTACTGGGTGTCGAAGTGGTCGTAACGCAGGCCCATGTTCAGCAGCCAGGCCGGGGTCAGCTCAAGGGTGTCGAACACGTACAGCGCACGGGTGTTGCTCTTGGTGTTGGTGCCGGCGTAGTTGCGCGAGATGGCGCCGTTCCACGGATCGTCCGCGGTCGGGTTGCTCAGCGAGGTGCAGTTGTAGGACGGTGCGCCGATGCCATTGCACACGTTCAGGTTGTTGACCTTGGTGGTACCAGCCAGCGTGCTCACATCGTAGGAGGTGCGATCGGACTCCTCGCGGCTCAGCTCGATACCGGTGGAGAAGCTGTTCTTCAGGCCGCCCAGGTAGAACTCACCGAACAGGTCGGTCTGGTTGGTGGTGGTGGAGGTATTGCCGACACGGGTGTTGGCCCGGCGCCACACGCTGCCACGGTTGACGTTGCCCTGGCTGTCGTCGGGCTGGGTCAGGATGTAGTCCTGCATGCTGTTGCCGTGGCGCAGGGTGTTCTTGATGGTCAGCGCGTCGGTCAGGTCGTGCTCGATGGCGAAGGTGGCGATGTCCACCCGCGACTTGCGGAAGTCACGGTCGGTCAGGCCATAGAAGTTGTCGCTGTCGCCACCGTCCTGAGGCTTGCTCGGGTGCGCCGAGGTGCGCGCGGCACTGCCACGCACAGGAATGCTGTACGGGATGCCCGAATCCGGCAGGTCGTCGCTTTCCAGGTGGTAGTAGTCGAGGTTGACGCGGGTCGGCGTACCCAGGCCGAAGGCCAGCGACGGGGCGATACCCCAACGGTCGTAGTTGACCTTGTCGCGGCCGGCGACGTTGCTTTCGTGGGTCATCAGGTTCAGGCGCCCGGCAACGGTATCGCTGAACTGGTAGTTGCCGTCGAAGGTGTAGCGCTGGGTCTGGTCGCTGCCCCAGGTCCAGGCGCCGTCCAGCGAGTTGCCCAGGTGCGCGCGCTTGCTCACCAGGTTGATGGTGCCGCCCGCCGCGCCACGGCCACCGATGGCCGAGTTCGGGCCCTTGGCCACTTCCACCGATTCGATGGCGAAGATCTCACGGGTTTGCGCGCCAGTGTCACGCACGCCGTCCAGGTAGGTATCGCCCTGGGCGTCGAAGCCACGGATGAACGGGCGGTCGCCTTGCGGGTTGCCGCCTTCGCCAGCGCCGAAGGTGATGCCGGGCACTGTGCGCAGGGCATCCTGCAGGTTCAGGGCGTTGGTGTCCTTGATCACTTGCTGCGGGATCACGGTGACCGAACGCGGCGTGTCCACCAAGGGTGCGGTGTACTTCTGCGAAGAGGCTTTCTCGACCTTGTACTCGGTGTTCGCCTGTTCGGCCTTGCCGTTGACGCTGGTGGCGTCGAGGGTGATGGCGTTGTTGGCGGCCGGGTCGGCAGCGTAAGCAGAAGTGGCAGTGATCGCCAGGCCGATGGCGGAGGCGAGCAGACGTGGTGAACTGACGGCGGTTGGCACGTGACGCATTGTTATTGACCTTCCCCAAGGTTTGAAGGCCGCGGATGTTAATGTAAGCGAATGTAAGGAACAATTGAGAAGCGTTACCATTCGTTAGAAATTTACATTCTTTACATTTTCACCTTACGGTTTTTATGGGTTCGTGCGTCGATTGGTCCGAAAGGGGCTTGTGATTGGTAAAAGGGAATCAATATCATTGGCGCCCCTAACCCGCGCCAGGTGCCACCGCCATGCTGCTTCACATTCCCGGGCTGTTCGACGCCGACGAAATCTCGCGTATTCGCCAGGCCCTGGAGCAGGCCGACTGGGCCGACGGCAAGGTTACGGCGGGTTACCAGTCGGCCAAGGCCAAGCACAACCTGCAGTTGGCCGAAGGCCATCCGCTGGCCAAGGAGATCGGCAGCGCGCTGATCGAACGGCTGTGGCGCAACCCGCTGTTCATGTCGGCGGCGCTGCCGCACAAGGTGTTCCCGCCGCTGGTCAACTGCTACCGCGAAGGTGGCAATTTCGATTTCCACATCGATAACGCTTTGCGCCAGCCCAAGGGCAGCGCGGAGCGGGTGCGCACCGATCTGTCCTCGACGCTGTTCCTCAGCGACCCGGCCAGTTACGACGGTGGCGAACTGGTGATCCAGGACACCTATGGCGTGCAACAGGTCAAGCTGGCGGCGGGCGACATGGTGCTGTACCCCGGCACCAGCCTGCACAAGGTCAACCCGGTCACCCGTGGCGAACGCTATGCGGCGTTCTTCTGGACCCAGAGCCTGGTGCGCGAGGACAGCCAGCGCACCCTGCTGTTCGAGATGGACAATGCCATCCGCCAGCTCACCGCCGATGTGCCGGAGCACCCGTCGCTGCTGCAGCTGACCGGCACCTACCACAACCTGTTGCGCCGCTGGGCCGAGGTCTGAGCCGTGTCCTATCAGTTGCGTCGTGAACAGGTGGTGGACCTGGCCGGGCTCAAGGCCATGCTCGAACACAGCCCGGGCCAGGCCGCCCAGGCCATCCTCGCGGCGGCAGGGCAGGGCGTGGTCGAGGCACAGTTGCTGCTGGGGCAGATCCTGCTCGACGGGCGCGGCATCGAGCAGGATGCCGAGGTGGCCCGGCGCTGGTTCCAGATTGCCGCCCAGGGGGGGGACGGCATGGCGCACAACATGCTCGGGCGCTGCCTGGAGCATGGCTGGGGCGGTGCGGTGGACCTGGCCCAGGCGGCCATTCACTACGCGCGCGCGGCCGACAGCGGGCTGGACTGGGGCATGTACAACCTGGGCAACCTGCTGGCCACCGGGCGCGGGGTGCCGGCCAACCAGGCTCAGGCATTGGCCTGCTACGAGAAGGCAGCTCAGCTGGGCCATGCCAAGTCGATGAACTTGTACGGCCGTTATCTGGAGCAAGGTATCGCCACCGCCGCCAGCCCGGCCCGTGCCGTGCGCTGGTATCGCCGTTCTGCCGAGGCGGGTGATTTCCGTGGCATGTTCAGCCTGGCAATGGTGCTGGTCGAGCGCGGTCAGATGGCCGAGGCTGAGCCCTGGTTCGAGCAGGCCCGTGCAGAGGGCAACCTGAACTTCCTGCGCAGCAGCCAGGTGCACCTGCTGGCGGCCGGGCCGCTGCTGTCTGCTCAGGCGGCCCGTTATACCGGCGAGCTCGAGCTGCGTGCTGGTGCAGGGGAAAACCTTCGATCTTAAGTGTGCGCGGGGTCATGAGCATGCTGAGGCGACTTTCCCACAGGAGTTGCACCATGGCTGAACCCTACATCACCGAACAATCCTTCATTGCCCGTCTTAACGTGCTCAACACCAAGTATCCGGGGTCTGTAGGTCGCTGGGAGTACAGCCCGGGCTACAACGGCAGCGTCCACTGGCATCAGAACACCTGGCTGACCACCTCCCGCCAGGACCGAGATGCGCTGAAGCTGTGGTTCGGCGCCGTGGAGTACGGCGACGAAGGGCATGTCTACGAGGTCCGTCTGTGGACCAGCAACAGTGCGCATCCGATGTACAACCAGCGGGTCGACATCAGCACCAACGGTTACCTCGGCTTCTATGAGCTCACCCCCATCGTGGGCCCACTTTGGCGCGTGGCGCAGACCGATGACGGCAAGATGCGTATGACCACCCTCGATAACAAAGGGGTGGGCGTGCGCTGGGACAAGGCTGCCTGGACCACCGGGCGCATGGGCAGCTACCTGTGCACGGGTGCGAATCCGTCTGCCCAGTTCGATGTGGAAATTCTGCAGATGGGTGTCGAAGAACCGCTTTAAGTCTTTATCGCGCATGTGAAAACGGGGCCTTGCGGCCCCGTTTTCAGTTACAGGTAGTAAGCCTTCAGCGGCGGGAAGCCGTTGAATTCCACCGCGCTGTAGCTGGTGGTGTAGGCACCGGTGGACAGCCAGTACAGGCGGTCGCCGATGGCCAGGTTCAGTGGCAGGCCGTACTTGTAGTTCTCGTACATGATGTCGGCGCTGTCGCAGGTCGGGCCGGCGATGACCACTTCTTCGGTCTCGCCTTTCTTCTCGGTCCAGATCGGGAACTTGATGGCTTCGTCCATGGTTTCGATCAGCCCGGAGAACTTGCCCACGTCGGTGTAGATCCAGCGCTCTACCGCGGTGCGCGACTTGCGAGCTACCAGCACCACTTCGCTGACCAGGATGCCGGCGTTGGCGATCAGCGAACGGCCTGGTTCGAGGATGATTTCCGGCAGGTCGTCACCGAAGTCTTCCTTGAGGAAGCGAATGATCTCTTCGGCATAGGTCTCGAGGCTGTTGGTGCGGGTGATGTAGTTGGCCGGGAAGCCACCACCCATGTTGATCAGCTTCAGCTCGATGCCGTCTTCTTGCTTCAGGCGCTCGAAGATCACCTTGACCTTGGCGATGGCGGCATCCCACACGCTGATGTCGCGCTGCTGCGAGCCCACGTGGAAGGAGATGCCGTACGGCACCAGGCCCAGGTCGCGGGCGAGGATCAGCAGGTCCATGGCCATGTCGGTCTGGCAGCCGAACTTGCGCGACAGCGGCCAGTCCGCAGTGGTGGAGCCTTCGGTGAGGATACGCACGTAGACTTTCGAGCCCGGCGCGGCCTTGGCGATGTTGCGCAGGTCGGCTTCGGAGTCGGTGGCGAACAGGCGCACGCCTTTTTCGAAGAAGTAGCGGATGTCCTTGGACTTCTTGATGGTGTTGCCGTAGCTGATGCGGTCAGCGCTGACGCCACGGCCAAGCACTTTGTCCAGCTCGTAGATCGAGGCGATGTCGAAGCTCGAGCCTTTCTCTTTGAGCAGGTCGATGATCTCGACGGCCGGGTTGGCCTTGACCGCGTAGTAGACCTTGGCGAATTCGAACCCGGCGCGCAGGTCGTCGTAGGCCTGGCTGATCATCTGGGTGTCGATGAGTACGAACGGGGTTTCCTGCTTGTCGGCGAACGCCTTCATTTTCTGGAAGGTGTCACGCGCGAAATAGTCTTCGACCTGGATCGACATGCTCAAGGGCTCCATGGGCAAACTGAAAAAATAAGTGGCTGCAAACTGAACGTCCTCCGTATCCCCACTTTGGTTCGCCTACTTCCCAAGGCATGTCGCCGAAAGCAAAAAGGTCAACCGTGCCAGGGTGTGGCTGCGGGTGACCTTGCTGTCTCGTCGTCAGTACTTGAGCCGGATGGATCGTTTCCAGCATGGACGTTCGGCGCGCACTTTAGGGCGTGATTCCAGCAAGATCAACAGGCAATCCCGGTGGGTTCGCCGTGGATCGACGAGCAGTTACCTGAATAACCGACTCGTGTGACCGGCAGATGTTCCCCGGGATCTTTGAAGCGTTAAATATTGTGGAATAGACCGGGTTGGCCCCTGGGCAGGCAAGCCCGCTCTCACAGGGATCAAGTGGTTTGCGTGGGAGCGCGCTTGCCCCGCGAAAGCGTGTAAGTGTTCATATTTATGGCCACGGTTTCCTGGCACTCACGTGCATGAAACTCGTCATAAATTTTTTGTTACTGACTGGCGGAATTGCCGCTTTTGATGAGAAACATTACTATTCGCACCCTTATCTGCCTGCCTGATGATCACCCACCGTGTCCGGACACAAAGGCTTCCTCGACCACTATCACGAGCTGATCGGCACCTGGACGCGCAAGTTGCGCAGTCGTCAGCAGGCCGAGGACCTCACCCATGATGCCTTCGTGCGGGTTCTGGAAAACCCGCGCGATCAGGTCGAGCAGCCACGCGCCTACCTGCACCAGACCGCACGCAATATCGCTGTCGATGGCTATCGCCGCGAAGACCGCCGCCAGGCCCTGGTGCTGGAAGGTTTCGACGACGAAGCGGCGGCGGGTGATGACCCGGAAGCCTACGTGCATGCCCTGGAACTGGCCGACAGTGTCGAGCGGGCGCTGGCCGAACTGCCACTCAACTGCCGGCAGGTGTTCGTCTGGCAGAAGCTCGAAGGCCTGAGCCAGGCCGAGATCGCCGAGCGCATGGGCTTGAGCAAGAACATGGTCGAAAAGTATATGATCCGCACGCTCCGACATCTGCGTGAGCACCTGGATGTGTCGGCCAGATGAGTCAGGAGACCCCATTGATGAAACAGCATGCGTTCGATCCCGTCGCTGAGCAGGCGGCCGCCTGGTTCGCCCGGGTTCAGGACGCGCCGGGCGACGCCGAGCTGCAGGCGGCCCTGGAGCAGTGGCTGGCGCAGGATGCACGGCACCGCGACGAGTATCGCCGGCTCACGCAGCTGTGGCGCGCCGCCGAGCTGATTCCACGGCAACGACTGGAGGCGCTCTGCGCACCTGAGCCGGTGCGCCAGTTGCCACGCCGACGGGTGCTGCGCCAGGCCCTGGCGGCCGGGGTGGCAATCGCTGCACTTGGCCTGGGCTGGAGTGGCTGGCACTACCAGCGGCTCAATCATCAGGACGCATTGCAAACGGCACTGGGCGAGCGCCGCCAGTTCGACCTGCCGGACGGTTCGCAGTTGCAGCTCAATAGCGGCACACGGCTGAGCGTGGACTTTTCAGCGGGCCGCCGGCATGTGCTGTTGAGCCAGGGCGAGGCGATGTTCATCGTCGCCCACGACACTAGTCGCCCCTTTGTGGTCAGCACCGCCCAGGGTGAAGTGACGGTCACCGGCACGCGCTTCGACGTGCGCCAGGACCTGGCCAGCACCCGCGTGGCAGTGGAGCAGGGCTCGGTGCGGGTGCAAGGCGCAGGTGATGGGCTAGCGCAGTTGGGGGCCGGCCAGGGCTCGCATATCGATGCCCACGGCAAGGTTGCCGCGCCCTATGCCATCGACGTCAGTTCGCTCACCGCCTGGCGCCAGGGCAAGCTGGTGTTCGACAACACGCCGCTCAGCGAAGTGGTCGTCGAAGTGTCGCGCTACCGTGCCCAACCGCTGCGGGTCGCCCCCGGAAAAGTGGCCGGCCTGCGCCTGTCGAGCAGCTTCAGCACAGATGACCCCGATGCCCTGCTGCGCGCCTTGCCGAGCATCCTGCCGGTGGCGATCAGGCAGCATGCCGATGGCTCCAGCGAAATAATTGCAAAATAGATTCAGGTTTTTTTTCGCCCGTTCGTCTTCCCCGCCAGCTGCAACTGCCAAGCATTTACATTTGCGTGCGGTTGGCGTTTATCCCGACCTTTCAGGATTTCTCGAAGACGTGAACAACAACAAGCCCCTTCTCCAGCTGCGCCGCCTGGCGCTGGCCCTGGCGGTCAGTGCCGCGGCCACCAACAGCTACGCCGACAGCATCCAGATCCAGGCCCAGCCGCTGGCGACCGCCCTCAAGCAACTGGGCCAGCAGACCAACCTGCAGCTGTTCTTCAGCCCCGAACTGGTGGCGGGCAAAGAGGCCCCGGCGGTGTCCGGCGACCTGGCCCCGGAACAGGCTCTGCAGCAACTGCTGCAAGGCAGCGGGCTGACCTTCGAGCAGTCGGCCGATACCGTGGTGGTCAAGCCGGCGGCAGTCGCCGGGACGCTGACAACCGGCAGCCTGGAGCTGGCGCCCACCGACGTGAAAGTGGTCGGTGACTGGCTGGGCGATGCCCAGCAGAGCGTGGTGCAGAACCACCCCGGCGCGCGCACCGTGGTCCGCCGTGAGGCGATGGTGGAGCAGGGCACCATGAACGTGCGCGATGCCCTGCGGGGCATCCCCGGGGTGCAGGTGCAGGACTCCAACGGCACCGGCGGCAGCGACCTGTCGCTGAACGTCGGCGTGCGTGGCCTCACCTCGCGCCTGTCGCCGCGCTCGACCGTGCTGATCGACGGCATCCCCGCCGCCTTCGCGCCCTATGGCCAACCGCAGTTGTCGATGGCGCCGATCTCCTCGGGCAACCTCGACAGCATCGACGTGGTGCGGGGTGCAGGTTCGGTGCGCTATGGCCCGCAGAACGTCGGCGGGGTGATCAACTTCGTCACCCGGGCGATCCCCGAAAAGGCCAGCGGCGAGCTGGCGAGCACCCTTGAAACCTCGCGTTACGGCGGCTGGAAGCACACCGAGTCGGCCTTCCTCGGCGGCACCGCCGACAACGGCATCGGCGTCGCGCTGCTGTACAGCGGCGTCAACGGCAATGGTTACCGGCGCAGCAACAACGACAACGACATCGACGATGTGCTGCTCAAGACCCACTGGGCGCCGACCGATGTCGACGAGTTCTGGCTGAACTTCCACTACTACGATGGCCGCGCCGACATGCCCGGCGGCCTGACCCAGGCCCAGTACGACCAGGACCCCTACCAGTCGCTGCGTGACTACGACTACTTCGCAGGCCGGCGCAAGGACGTGTCGTTCAAGTGGCAGCGCCAGCTCGATGACGCCACCCAGTTCGAGGTGTTGACCTACTACACCGACAGTTTCCGTGGCAGCACCATCGCCTCCAGCGACATGAAGACCCTGTCGTCGTACCCGCGCAACTACCACACCTTCGCCATCGAGCCGCGCTTGTCGCGGGTGTTCTTCGTCGGCCCGACCACCCAGGAGGTCAGCGTCGGCTACCGCTACCTGAAGGAGGCCATGCGCGAGCAATCGACACGCTTGTCGTTGATCGACAATGTGCCGACCCAGACCGCCAAGTCCGACGGCCATGTGTTCCAGGACCGCAGCGGCGGCACCGAAGCCAGCGCCTACTACATCGATGACAAGATCGACGTGGGCAACTGGACCATCACCCCAGGGATCCGCTTCGAGCACATCAATACCGACTGGCGCGACCGCCCGGTGCTGGACGACAGCCGCAAGCCGGTGGCGGAGAAGAACCGCAGCATCACCAGCAACGAGCCGCTGCCGGCGCTGAGCGTGATGTACCACCTGTCCGATGCGTGGAAGCTGTTCGCCAACTACGAGACCTCGTTCGGCAGCCTGCAGTACTTCCAGCTGGGCCAGGGCGGTAGCGGCGACAGCACTGCCAATGGCCTGGAACCGGAGAAGGCGAAGACCTACGAGCTCGGCACGCGCTATGACGATGGCCATTTCGCCGGTGAGCTGACGGCGTTCTACATCGACTTTGATGACGAGCTGCAGTACATCAGCAACACGGTGGGCTGGACCAACCTCGGCGCCACCACGCACCAGGGTATCGAGGCGTCGGCGCGCTATGACCTGGCCGGGCTGGACCCGCGCCTGCAAGGGTTGTCGGTGAATGCCGGGTACACTTACACCCGTGCCACCTACGAGGGTGAAATCCCCGGCTTCGAAGGCCGCGACCTGCCGTTCTACTCGCGCCAGGTGGCGACTGCCGGCCTGCGTTACCAGGTCAATCGCTGGACCTGGAACCTCGATGCGTTCGCCCAGTCCGGGCAGCGCGCACCGGGTACCGGCATGACCAAGACCGGCAAGTTCACCGGCAACTACATCACCGAACCGAGCGCCGATGGGCAGTATGGCGATATCCCGGGGTACGTGACCTGGCATGCCCGGGGTGGCTATGACTTCGGGCCGCAACTGTCCAATCTGAAGCTGGCAGCCGGGGTGAAGAACCTGTTCGACAAGCAGTACTTCACCCGCTCCAGCGACAACAACTCGGGGATCTATGTGGGTGAGCCGCGCACGTTCTATGTGCAGGCCAGTGTAGGGTTCTGATCCGACGTTGCCTTCATCGCGGGGCAAGCCCGCTCCCACAGGGATCGCGCCAGGTCTTTAAGTTGTGAGCAAGACATTTGCTCCCACGCCAGGTCGCAGATCGTGGGAGCGGGCTTGCCCCGCGATTGGGCTATCAGGAGGCCACCGCCTCAGCCGGCGACACGATACTGGTCTTGCCCCCCCGCGAGCGCCCGGAACTCAGGTACGCCGCAATCGACTCCTGCGTCACCTCCCCGAGGAACACCTGTTCGGCATCCAGCACCGGCAGCCACGCCCGGTTGAACTCGTACATCCGCGACAACAGGATGCGCAGATGTTCATCGTGCGATGCCGTGGCGTTGAACGGCCGCAGGAAGTCGCCGCAGGTGCCCTGTTGGCGATGCATGTCGCGCCGGCGCACATAGCCTAGCGCCTTGTTCTGCCCGTCAGTCACCACCACATAGCGGCGGTCGTGTTCATCCAGCAGCTCAAGCGCATCGGCCACCGGCGTTTGCGGGCTCACCGACGGCGCGTTGTCCGCCGCATCTTCGGCACGCACCAGCAGCAGGCGCTTGAGCGTGCTGTCCTGGCCGACGAAGTTGCTGACGAAGTCGTCCACCGGGTGCGCCAGCAGGGTGTCCGGGTGATCCAGCTGCAACAGCTTGCCGGCGCGGAAGATGGCGATCTTGTCGCCCAGCTTGATCGCCTCGTCGATGTCGTGGCTGACCATGATCACGGTCTTGTTCAGCGCCCGTTGCATCTCGAAGAACTCGTTCTGGATCAGCTCGCGGTTGATCGGGTCGACCGCGCCGAATGGCTCATCCATCAACAGCACCGGCGCCTCGGCGGCCAGTGCGCGGATCACCCCGATGCGCTGTTGCTGGCCACCGGACAGCTCGCGCGGGTAGCGCTGCAGGTACTGCTTGGGCTCCAGCTTGATCATGCTCATCAGTTCACGGGCGCGGTCGTGGCATTGCTGTTTGTCCCAGCCGAGCAGGCGCGGCACGACGGTGATGTTTTCCTCGATGGTCATGTTGGGGAACAGGCCGATCTGCTGGATCACGTAGCCGATACGGCGGCGCAGGGTCACTTCGTCCAGCCCGCTGGTGTCCTCGCCATTGATGAACACCTGGCCCGAGGTGGGGGTGATCAGGCGGTTGATCATTTTCAGCGTGGTGCTCTTGCCGCAGCCCGAGGGGCCGAGGAACACGCAGATCTCGCCTTCGTTGACGGTGAGGTTCACGGCATCGACGGCTTTGACCTCTTTGCCGTTGGCGTGGAAGGTCTTGCTGAGGTTCTTCAGTTCGATCATGGGCGCAGTCCTTCTGGAGTCAGGGCACGTTGCAGGATTTGCAGGAGCAGGTCGGCGACGATCGCCAGCAGGCTGACCAGCACGGCGCCGACCAGCAGCATCGACATGTCGCTGCGGCTGATGGAGGTGAGGATGAGCACGCCCAGGCCGCCGGCGCCGATGGTGGCGGCGATGGTCATCACGCCGATGTTCATCACCACGGCGGTGCGCACGCCGGCGAGGATCACCGGCACGGCGATGGGCAGCTCGACCATGCGCAGGCGCTGGCCGAAGGTCATGCCGATGCCGCGCGCGGCCTCACGGATACCGGGCTCGACATTGGTCAGGGCCAGGTAGGTGTTGCGCAGGATCGGCAGCAGTGAATAAAGGAACACCGCGGTGATGGCCGGCAGCGGGCCGAGGCCCTGGCCGAACTTCGAGTAGAACGGCAGCAGCAGGCCGAACAGGGCGATCGACGGAATGGTCAGCAGCACCGTGGCGCTGGCCTGCAGCGGGCCGGCCAGTGACGGGAAGCGGGTCATCAGGATGCCCAGCGGCACGCCGACCAGGATCGCCAGGCCCACCGCGATGCCGACCAGGGTGATGTGCTGCCCGGTCAGTTGCAGGACCTGGGCCCAGTCCAGGTGGGCGAAGGTGTCGAGCAAGTTCATGGTTTCACCTCGCTGAGTGGGTGCGCTTGCAGGAACGCTGCGGCGACCACGGTCGGGCTCTGGTGCTCGACATCGACCTTGGCGTTGAGCTGGCGCATGGTCTCGTCATCCAGCTGTTCGGCCAGTGGCTTGAGCAGCGTGGCCAGTTGCGGGTGGGCGTCGAGCACGGCCTGGCGCAGCACCGGGGCGGCGGTGTAGTCGGGGAAGTAGTGCTTGTCGTCTTCGAGCAGCTTGAGGTTGAACGCGTTCAGGCGCCCGTCGGTGGTGTAGACCAGGCCGGCGAATACCTGGTTATTGCGCATCGCGGTGTACACCAGGCCGCCGTCCATCTGGCGGATATTGCGCCGGTCCAGCGGCAGGCCGTAACGCTCGCGCAGGCCGACCAGGCCATCGGGGCGGTTGGCGAACTCGGTGTCCAGCGCAACCAGGTGCAGGCGTTGGTGCTCGTCGTGCAGTACCTGGTTGAGGTCGCTGATCGTGTTGATCTGCGGATAGGCCTCGGCAACCTGCTTGGGCAGGCCCAGGGCATAGGTGTTGCTGAACTTCGACGGGGTCAGCCAGACCAGGCCTTTTTTGCCATCGAGTGCTTTCACCCGGGCGTAGGTGGCGTCTGCGTTGGGCATGCGCTCGTCGATATGGTTGTAGGAGACCAGCGACACGCCGGTGTATTCCCACATCAGGTCGAGCTGGCCGGTCTCCTGCGCCTGGCGCGCGATGTTGCTGCCAAGGCCGGTGGTCACGCGTACCTCGAAGCCGTTGGCACGCAGGTACTGGGCGGTGATTTCGGCAAGCACGGTCTGTTCGGTGAACATCCGCGCGCCGACGTGGATCAGCGGTTTTTCCGCTGCCTGGGCAAATCCTGCGTACAGCAGGGCCGCGCCCAGCAGCAAGGCGATTGTCTTGTTCATGGGTTCCCTTTTTTAGTGGGCCAGGCCGCGTTCCAGCCAGCGTTTGCTGGAGGCACTCACCAGCGCGTCGAGCACCAGGGCCAGCAGTGCGGTGCACGCGGCACCGAGCAACAGCTGCGGTTGGTTGTTCAGGGCGATGCCGGGGAAGATCAGGCTGCCCAGGCTGTTGGCGCCGATCAGGAACGCCAGGGGCGCAGTGCCCACGTTCAAGGCCAGGGCCACCCGCACGCCGCCGACAATGATCGGCACGGCGTTGGGCAGCTCCACCTGCCACAACTGCTGGCGCGGGGTCATGCCGATGCCGGTGGCGGCTTCCTTGAGCGAGGCAGGGACGTTTTTCAGGCCCTCGTAGGTGTTGCGCACGATGGGCAGCAGCGAGGCGAGGAACAGCGCGAAGATCGCAGGACCTGCGCCGATGCCCAGAACGCTCAGGGCGATGGCCAGGACGGCCAGGGGAGGAATGGTGTTGCCAATGTTGAAAAACTGCATGAAGCGTTCGGCTTTGTCGACCCGTTGCGGTCGACTCAGGGCAATGCCGGCGGGGATGCCCACGGCCAACGCCGCCGCCATCGAAGCCAGCACCAGCATCAGGTGCGCTTGCAGGTAGAAAGCAAGATCGTCGCGGTAGCGGGCGATCGTATCGATGCCGATCCAGTGGACCAGCAGGGCCAGGATGACGAGCACGGCGGCCCATCCCAACAGCCCTTTTCCGTAGCGTGCAGCCACAGGCGGACTCCTTCTTGTAGTCGGCGCTCGCACCCCCGTGTGGCCGGCCATTCCTGGCGGCGGGCGGTGTGAACGCGAGTAGCAGCGCGAGGCGGGCAGAACGCCGCGATCACGCCATGAGCCGAACCCCGTCGGGCCCGAAAATGCTGATGAAACCAGTCCCCCAACCGAAGCGGGTTGCAGGGGAGTGGACGTCTCCGTGGGCGTAAAGGTTCCCATCTGAGACGGCATTTGGCCAGTGTTAATCACTGGGGTGAAGGAACATTGGCGAGAAAAAACAGCAGGTTAATGCGCTACAGGCGTTGAAATAACTGGGGCTTGGCCATTTGCCGTGATAAAGCGATTACCTGATGAATTTGTTGTGGCAGTGCCGGCCCTTTCGCGGGTAAACCCGCTCCCTCAGGGTGCTGCATTGCCCCGAGCCTTGCGCGATACCCATGCAGCACCTGAGCTCTCCACTGACCTCAGGCCGAGTGCAGTACCTGTGGGAGCGGGTTCACCCGCGAAAGGGCCGGAACAGGTGCCGCTGGTTCCGCAAATTTTGGTCTAGGGCCAACTTCAGGTATGATACGGCCCCTTTTTTAATCCCCCAGTCAGGCGATTTCCCATGACCAACCAGGCCGCCGAAGTCGCGAAGCGCCGCACTTTCGCAATCATTTCCCACCCCGACGCCGGTAAGACCACCATCACCGAGAAGCTCCTGCTGATGGGCAAGGCGATCTCCGTCGCGGGCACCGTGAAGTCGCGCAAGTCCGACCGCCACGCCACCTCCGACTGGATGGAAATGGAGAAGCAGCGCGGCATCTCCATCACCACCTCGGTGATGCAGTTCCCTTACCGCGAGCACATGATCAACCTGCTCGACACCCCCGGCCACGAAGACTTCTCGGAAGATACCTACCGCACCCTGACCGCGGTGGACTCGGCGCTGATGGTGCTCGACGGCGGTAAGGGTGTAGAGCCGCGCACCATCGCCCTGATGGACGTCTGCCGCCTGCGCGACACGCCCATCGTCAGCTTCATCAACAAACTCGACCGTGATATCCGCGACCCGATCGAGCTGCTCGACGAAATCGAGGCAGTACTGAAGATCAAGGCCGCGCCGATCACCTGGCCGATCGGTTGCTACCGCGACTTCAAGGGCGTGTACCACCTGGCGGGCGACTACATCATCGTCTACACCCCGGGCCACGGCCACGAGCGTACCGCGGTGAAGATCATCGAAAAGCTCGACTCCGATGAAGCCCGCGCGCACCTGGGTGACGAATACGAGCGCTTCCTCGAACAACTGGAGCTGGTGCAGGGCGCCTGCCACGAGTTCGACCAGGACGAGTTCATCAACGGCCAGCTCACCCCGGTGTTCTTCGGTACCGCATTGGGCAACTTCGGTGTCGACCATGTGCTCGACGCGGTGGTCGACTGGGCGCCGCGCCCGCTGGCACGTGTGGCCCACGAGCGTACCGTGGAGCCGGTGGAAGAGAAATTCTCGGGCTTCGTGTTCAAGATCCAGGCGAACATGGACCCGAAACACCGCGACCGTATCGCCTTCATGCGCATCTGCTCGGGCAAGTACGAAAAGGGCATGAAGATGCGCCACGTGCGCACCGGCAAGGACCTGCGCATCGGCGATGCGCTGACCTTCTTCTCCTCCGAGCGTGAGCAGCTCGAAGAAGCCTTCGCCGGCGACATCATCGGCCTGCACAACCACGGCACCATCCAGATCGGCGACACCTTCACCGAAGGCGAGGCGCTGGGCTTCACCGGTATCCCGCACTTCGCCCCAGAGCTGTTCCGCCGCGTGCGCCTGAAGGACCCGCTGAAATCCAAGCAGCTGCGCCAAGGCCTGCAGCAGCTGGCGGAAGAGGGTGCGACCCAGGTGTTCTTCCCCCAGCGCAGCAACGACATCATCCTGGGTGCGGTCGGTGTGCTGCAGTTCGATGTGGTCGCCAGCCGTTTGAAGGAAGAGTACAAGGTCGAGTGCGCCTACGAGCCCATCACCGTGTGGTCGGCGCGCTGGATCAGCTGCGATGACAAGAAGAAGCTCGAGGACTTCCAGAACAAGGCCATGGAAAACCTGGCCATCGACGGTGGCGGGCACCTGACTTACCTGGCGCCGACCCGAGTCAACCTGTCGCTGATGGAAGAGCGCTGGCCGGATGTGAAGTTCCGCGCGACCCGCGAGCATCACTGATACTGAAGGCCCAAGCCCGCTCCCACGTAGTTTCTAGTTGCCGGCTTTGATACTGGTCCAGATCCGCGTCCTGATGCGGTCAATCTTCGCCGGCATCGCCTCCAGGGCATACAGCTTGCCCATCACATCCTCGCTCGGGTAGATCATCGTGTTGCCCTTGATGGCCGGGTCCACCTTCGCGTCGGCCTGCTGGTTGCCATTGGCGTACTGCACGAAATTGCTGATGCCCGCCATCACCTCAGGTTGCAGCAGGTAGTTCATGTAGGCGTAGCCCGCCTTTTCGTCCGGGGCATCGGCCGGCATGGCGACCATGTCGAACCACAACGGTGCGCCTTCCTTGGGGATCGAATACCCCACCTTCACCCCATTCTTCGCCTCTTCGGCGCGATTCTTCGCCTGCAGCACGTCGCCCGAGAAACCCACCACCACGCACACATCGCCATTGGCCAGATCGCCGGTGTACTTCGACGAATGGAAGTAGCTGATGTACGGGCGCACTTTCATCAGCAGCGCCTTGGCCTTGTCGTAGTCGGCGGGGTCCTGGCTGTGCTGCGGCAAGCCCAGGTAATGCAGGGCGATCGGCAGCAGTTCGGGGCCGTTGTCCAGCACCGCCACGCCGCAGCTTTTCAGCTTGCCGATGTACTCGGGCTTGAAGATCAGGTCCCAGGAATCGACCGGGGCGTTGTCGCCCAGCACCGCCTTGACCTTGTCGATGTTGTAGCCGATGCCGGTGCTGCCCCACAGGTACGGGAAACCGTACTGGTTGCCCGGGTCGTTGACCTCCAGGGCCTTGAGCAGCACCGGGTTGAGGTTCTTCCAGTTGGGCAGCTGCGACTTGTCGAGCTTCTTCAAGGCCTTGCCCTGGATCTGCCGGGCCATGAAGTGGTTGGAGGGGAACACCACGTCGTAGCCGGAGTTGCCGGTCATCAGCTTGCCGTCGAGGGTCTCGTTGCTGTCGAACACGTCGTAGGTCGGCACGATGCCACTGGCCTGCTGGAAGTTCTTCAGGGTGTCGGGGGCGATGTAGCTCGACCAGTTGTAGATCTTCACCGTGTCGGCGGCGCTGGCCACGCTGGCGGCCAGCATCAGGGGAGCGAGAAGGAGCGTGCGCATGTCGGGGTTACCTTGCTTTGTCTGTTGTTATCGAAGGCAGGCGATCAGCGGATCAGAAGATCAGAACGTAGGTCTTGCGTACGGTCTCCTGGATGTCCCAGGTGCCGACGCTGTTGGCCGGTAGCATCAGTGCGTCTCCGGCTTCTATGACCAGGGGCTCGCCACCGTCGGGGGTGAAGGTGCAGCGGCCCTTGATGAAATGGCAGAACTCCTGTTGCACGATCTGCCGCCGCCAGCGCCCGGGGGTGCATTCCCAGATGCCGGTCTCGACCCCGTCGCTGCGTTCGACGCAGGTGACCGAGGTGACTGCGACCGGCTCGCCGAGGGGCACGGCGACCGGGTTGCAGCTCTGCAGGATGGCGCTGTCGGTGTGCTTGAACTGGGTGATGCTCATGACCGGTGGATCCTGTTGTGGTGGAGGGGGAAGTCAGTGCATGAAGCCTTCCATGAAGTCGGCCAGCCCGCTGGCCAGGCGCCGCCGCCAGGGGGCGCTGGCCGGGCTGGCGAGGGTCCGGTCCTCGTGGACGAAACTCTGGATGATCGCGTTGTAGCCCAGCCAGCGGCACGGCTCGGGCGGCCAGCTGGCCAGGCTGGCCAGCGGGCGGTTGTCATGTACCCAGGGCTGGGCGGTGAGGGCGTTGTGCTGGCCGAGGATCAGCGCCGCCAGGGTGCGCCCGCCGAGGTTGGTGGCACCGACGCCTTCGCCGCCGTAGCCGCCCGACAGGGCGATGCCACGCTGGCGGTCGCAGAGCATGTGCGGCCTGAAGCGCCGGGCCATGCCCAGGTTACCGCCCCAGGAATGGGTGATGCGCACGTGCTTGAGTTGCGGGAACAGCTCGCCGAACAGGTAGCGACGCAGGTCGACTTCGCTGTCGGTGAGGGTGAAATCTTCGCGTAGCCGGCCGCCGAAGCGGTAGCCACCGCGGGCGCCGAACACCAGGCGGTTATCGGCGCTGCGCTGGCCGTAGGTGACCTGGCGGCTGTTTTCGCTGAAGGCCTGCCCTTGGCTCAAGCCGATCTGCTCCCAGGTCGATTCCGGCAGCGGTTCGGTGGCCACCAGCAGGCTCTGCACGGGCAACTGATGGCGCCCGAGCGGCGGCAGGCTGGCGGCATAGCCCTCCACTGCCGGCACGACCCAGTGGCTGCGGATGCGCGCCAAGGGTGTGCGTACTTCGCCGGTTTGCCAGTCGATGGCCGGGGTGTTTTCGTAGATGGCTACACCCAGGTTCTCCACTGCTTTGGCCAGCCCGCGCACCAGCTTGGCCGGCTGGATGGTCGCGGTGTGCGGGCTGAAGATCGCGCCGTAGGGGTTGCTGATGCGCAGGTGCGCATCCAGCTGCTCGGGGCGCAGCCAGTGGTAGTCGTCCTCGGTCATGCCCTGGCGATACAGGTCGTCCAGCCAGGCGCGCAGGCTGCGTTCCTGCTCCGGGTAGCGGGCTGCACAGTAGAGCACGCCGCCCTTGCGGTAGTCGCAGTCGATGCCTTCGCGCTGCAGCACGCTGTGCACTTCGTCGGGGACACCGTGCAGCAGGTCGATGCTGGCGCGGCGCTGTTGCGGTGACAGGCTGGCCAGCAGGCGGTCCTCGCCCAGCAGGTTGCCCATCAGCCAGCCGCCATTGCGCCCGGAGGCGCCGAAGCCGGCGATGTTGGCCTCGATCACCGCGATGTTCAGCTGCGGGGCCTGGCGCTTGAGGTAGTAGGCGGTCCACAGCCCGGTGTAGCCAGCGCCGATGATGCATACATCGAGGTCCAGGTCTGCGCGCAGTGCCGGGCGTGCGCACAGCGGCTCATCGAGCTGGTCCATCCACAGGCTGATCGTGCGCAGGGGTTGCATCGGGTCGTGCTCCACATCCGTCTTGGTCTGTGGGCGATCCTATTAGTGCGTTGCGATGGCTGTCTTACGTGCGTGCACGCAGGGAAATTTGCTTGAGGTAGGCCTTGGGCGACAGCCCGGTGTGTTCGCGGAAGCACTTGTAGAACGCCGACAGCGAGTTGAACCCGGCATTGAACGCCAGCTGGTCGATAGGGGCTTCGGCGCTGCCGTTGTCCAGGCCGGCCATCAGGTATTGCAGGCGCGCCTGGTTGACGTAGCGGTAGAAGCTCTGGCCCAGCACCTGGTTGAGCAGGTAGGAAATCTGGTTGCGGCTGTAGCCGCTTTCGTCGGCCACTTGTTGCAGGTCCAGCTCGGGGTCCAGGTAGGGGCGCTGGTGATTGAAGTAGTGCTCCAGGTCCTGGGCCATGGTCGACAGCTGGCGCGGCGACAGGCCCAGGCGGCTGGTGGCCGGGCGTGGGCCGTCGGTCTGGCTGCCCTTGGCGTGCCGGCGCACCAGCGTTGCGTATTCGTTGATCCGCCAGATCAGCCCGTCCTTGACCGTGATCGCCTCGCTGGACTGGAACGCCACCAGCCCCTCGCCACCCTGCACGGTGACCTGGTACTGGATGAACGCGGTGCAGCCGTCGACGCGAATGCGGTCGCTGTGGACGATGTCCTCGCCGGCCTCGTGGGGCAGGCAGGCGCGCACGTAGTCGCGCAGCTCGTCATGGCCGAGCACGCGGTTCTGGAAGAAGTCGTGGTACTGGATATCCGGGTGGTACAGCGCCATCACCCCGTCCAGGTCGCGATGCTTCCAGCACAGGTGGTAGCGCATGACGGTGTCGGCGGTGAGCGGGGTTTGCCCGGGGCCGTCGGGGAGGGTGGTCGAGGTCATGGCAGCGATAGTGCATTGGCCCGCTTGCGGGTGACAAGGCCAGGCATTGCAGAACGCCTTCGAGGCCAAGCGGTAATCCGGCATTTTGCACGGCGAATCACAGCGGCTTAACAGCTAAGGCCTTGTTTCATATGGATGTCATTTTTTGACACAACTGGCATGAGCGCTGCACGGACCTTGGTAGACCACGAACGAGGAGAAGCATCATGCGCTCGATACTGCTGTGGATGATCGGTGTGCCGATTCCGGTAATCATCCTGATCTGGTTCTTCATGCATTGAGAAAGGGCAAGCCCGCTCCCACGAGGCCTGTGCGGGCTCGTGGGAGCGGGCTTGCCCCGCGATGACGTTTACAGGAACTGCTCGGCGTAGTGGCAGGCCACTTGCCTTGTACCTACCTGCCTCAGCGCCGGCACCTCCTTGGCGCAACGTTCGGTCGCATACGGGCAACGCTTGTGGAACGCGCAGCCATCCGGTGGATTCAGCGGGTTGGGCAGCTCACCGGCAATGCGGATCTTCGGCTTCAGCGGGTCCGGATGGATCGCCGGTGTCGCCGACAACAGCGCCTGGGTGTACGGATGCAGGGGCTTTTCATAGATATCCTCCTTCGGCCCCATCTCCGCCGGCCGGCCCAGGTACATCACCAGCACCTGATCAGCCACATGGCGCACCACCGCCAGGTTGTGGGAAATGAACACGTAGGCGGTGTTGAACTCCTTCTGCAGGTCCATGAACAGGTTCAGCACCTGGGCCTGGATCGACACGTCGAGCGCCGAGGTCGGCTCATCCGCCACCAGCACCTTGGGCTGCAGCATCATCGCCCGGGCCAGGGCGATGCGCTGGCGCTGACCACCGGAAAACATGTGCGGGTAGCGCTGGTAGTGCTCGGGGCGCAGGCCCACCTGCTCCATCATCTTCTGCACTTTTTCGCGGCGCTCGGCCTTGCTCAGCGAGGTGTTGATCAGCAGTGGCTCGGCCAACTGGTCACCGATCTTCTGCCGCGGGTTGAGCGAGGCGTAGGGGCTTTGGAAGACCATCTGCACATCACGGCGCAGTTGCTTGCGCTCGGCCTTGCCGGCGCCGTTGACCTCGGTGCCGGCGATCTGCAGCGAGCCGGACGACGGCTCCTCGATCAAGGTCAAGGCACGGGCCAGGGTCGACTTGCCGCAACCCGATTCGCCGACCACGGCCAGGGTCTTGCCAGCCTCCAGTTCGAACGATACGCCGTTCAGCGCGCGCACCAGGGCATTGCCCTTGAACAGGCCGCGGGACACTTCGTAGTGACGGGTCAGCTCACGGGCTGAAAGAACGACGGCCATCACGCCACCTCCTGGTTGAGCGGGTAGAAGCAACGCACCAGGCTATGGGCCTGCGGGTCGAGGGCGGGGCGTTGGCGGCGGCAGTTGTCCTGCACGTAAGGGCAGCGTGGCGACAGCAGGCAACCCTGCGGGCGGTCGTAGCGGCCGGGGACGATGCCGGGCAGGGTGGCCAGGCGTTCGGCGCCGATGCTGTGCTCGGGGATGGCCGCCAGCAGCGCTTCGCTGTAGGGGTGGGCGGGGATGTCGAAGAGTTCCGGCACCTGGCCGACCTCGACGGCCTGGCCTGCATACATCACACACACGCGCTTGGCGGTCTCGGCGACCACGGCCAGGTCGTGGGTGATCAGGATGAGCGCCATGTTGCGCTCTTTCTGCAGGTTGACCAGCAGCTCCATGATCTGCGCCTGGATGGTCACATCCAGCGCGGTGGTCGGTTCGTCGGCGATCAGCAGCTTGGGCTCACCGGCGATGGCCATGGCGATCGCCACCCGTTGGCTCATGCCACCGGACAGTTGGTGCGGGTAGGCGTCCAGGCGGCTTTCGGCGCCCGGGATCTCGACTTTTTTCAGCAACTCCAGGGCCCGCTGGCGGGCGGCCTTGCCCTTGAGCCCGAGGTGTTGGCGCAGCACTTCCTCGATCTGGTAGCCCACGGTGTAACTGGGGTTGAGCGCGGTCATCGGGTCCTGGAAGACCATGGCGATGTCCTTGCCCACCACCTTGCGCCGTTGCCGGCCGCTGAGCTTGAGCATGTCGGTGCCGTCGAAGGTGAGAGCATCGGCGGTGATGCGCCCGGGGGCGTCGATCAGGCCCATCAGGGCCATCATGGTGACCGATTTGCCGGAGCCGGACTCGCCGACGATGGCGAGGATCTCGCCGGCGTCCACGTTCAGGTCGAGGCCGTCCACCACAGGTACTGCATTGGCGTCGCCGAAGCGCACGTTCAGGTTGTTGATCTGCAACAGTGACATGGCGCTCTCCTCAGGCGGCGTTCTTGAGTTTCGGGTCCAGCGCATCGCGCAGGCCGTCGCCCATCAGGTTGATGGCCAGGACACTGAGCAGGATGGTCAGGCCGGGCAGGCTCACCACCCACCAGGCGCGCTCGATGTAGTCGCGCGCCGAGGCCAGCATGGTGCCCCACTCAGGGGTGGGCGGCTGCACGCCAAGGCCGAGGAAGCCCAGGGCGGCGGCGTCGAGGATTGCCGAGGAGAAACTCAAGGTGGCCTGCACGATCAGCGGTGCCATGCAGTTGGGCAGCACGGTGACGAACATCAGCCGTGGCAGGCTGGCGCCGGCCAGGCGTGCGGCGGTCACGTAGTCACGATTCAGCTCGCCCATCACCGCGGCGCGGGTCAGGCGCACGTAGGACGGCAGCGAGACGATGGCGATGGCGATCACCGTGTTGATCAGGCCTGGGCCGAGGATGGCGACGATGGCCACGGCCAGCAGCAGCGAGGGCAGGGCGAGCATGACATCCATCAGGCGCATGATCGACGGGCCGAGGATCTGCGGGAAGAACCCGGCCAACAGGCCCATCAGGATGCCGGGGATCAGCGACATTACCACCGACGACAGGCCGATCAGCAGCGACAGGCGTGCGCCCTGGATAAGCCGCGAAAGCAGGTCGCGGCCCAGCTCGTCGGTGCCGAGGATGAACTGCCAGGTGCCGCCTTCGAGCCACACCGGTGGCGTGAGCAGGAAGTCGCGGTACTGCTCGCTGGGGTTGTGCGGTGCCACCCAGGGGGCGAACAGTGCGCAGAACACCACCAGGGTCATGAAGGCCAGGCCGGCCACCGCGCCTTTGTTGCGCGAGAAGGCCTGCCAGAACTCCTTGTAGGGCGAGGGGTAGAGCAAACTTTGGTCAACCGCGGCTGGCGGGGTGACGGATTTTGGAATCGGGCTGGTCATGACGAAGTCCTCAGCGCTGATGGCGGATGCGTGGGTTGACCAGGCCGTAGAGGATGTCCACGACGAAGTTGACCAGGATCACCAGGCAGGCGATCAGCAGAATGCCGTTCTGCACCACAGGGTAGTCACGGGCGCCGATGGCTTCGATCAGCCATTTGCCGATGCCCGGCCAGGAGAAGATGGTTTCGGTGAGCACGGCGCCGGCCAGCAGCGTGCCGACCTGCAGGCCGAACACGGTCAGTACCGGGATCAGGGCGTTGCGCAGGCCGTGGATGAACACCACGCGGGCGGGCGACAGGCCTTTGGCGCGGGCGGTGCGGATGTAATCCTCGCGCAGCACTTCGAGCATCGACGAGCGGGTCATGCGGGCGATCACCGCCAGCGGGATGGTGCCCAGCACGATGGCCGGCAGGATCAGGTGCATCAGCGCGTCCTTGAACGCCCCTTCTTCGTCGCTGAGCAGGGTGTCGATGAGCATGAAGCCGGTCTTAGGCTCGATGTCGTAAAGCAGGTCGATGCGCCCGGAAACTGGCGTCCAGCCCAGGCTCACGGAGAAGAACATGATCAGAATCAGGCCCCACCAGAAGATCGGCATGGAGTAGCCGGCCAGCGAGATGCCCATGACGCCGTGGTCGAACAGCGAACCACGCTTGAGCGCGGCGATTACCCCGGCCAGCAGGCCGATGATGCCGGCGAACAGCAGGGCGGCAAAGGCCAGCTCGAGGGTCGCCGGGAACAGCGTGGTGAACTCGTGCCAGACGCTTTCGCGGGTGCGCAGCGACTCACCGAGATCGCCCTGGGCAAGCTTGCCGACGTAGTCCAGGTACTGCACCGGGAGCGGTTTGTTCAGGCCCAGGCGCTCCATGGCCTGGGCGTGCATTTCGGGGTCGACCCTGCGTTCGCCCATCATCACTTCGACAGGGTCGCCGGGGATCAGGCGTATGAGCGCGAAGGTCAGCAGGGTGATACCGAAGAAGGTCGGGATCAGCAGGCCCAGACGCCGGGCAATGAAACTCAACATGTTGGGGGTACCTCATCAGCCACTAAGGGCACAGCCGCCGGCTGCCTTGCAGATCGCCGGCGGTCGTTGTTGTTCTACTTCACCTTGGTGGTGGCGAAGTTATTGTTGGTCAGTGGGTTGATCACGTAGCCCTCGACGTTCTCGCGCATCGCAGTGAACATCTTCGGGTGGGCCATGCTGATCCACGGTTGGTCCTCATCGTACACCGCCAGCGCTTCGCTATAGAGCTTGGCGCGTTCGTCGTTGTCGATGGCTTCGCGGGCGCGGGTGATCAACTGCTGGAACTTGGGGTTGCACCAGCGTGCATAGTTCTCGCCGGATTTTGCCGCATCGCAGCTGAGCAGCGGGCTGAGGAAGTTGTCCGGGTCGCCGTTGTCACCGGCCCAGCCGGTTGACACGAGGTCGGCCTCGCCGTTCTTGGCTCGGCGCAACATTTCGGCCCATTCCATCACGCGAATATCGAGCTTGATGCCGACCTTGGCCAGGTCGGCCTGGAGCATTTCTGCGGACAGGCGTGGGTTGGGGTTGGTCGCGCCACCACCATTGCGGGTGAACAGGGTGATCACGGTGCCTTCCGGTACGCCGGCTTCCTTGAGCAGGGCGCGAGCCTTGTCCAGGTCGTGGGGCGGGTTCTGGTTGGCACTGTTGTAGCCGAGCATGGACGGTGGATACGGGTTGACCCCTACCATCGCGTTGCCCTTGCCGAACAACTGGTCGACGTGGGTCTGGCGGTCGAAGGCCATGTTGATCGCCTTGCGCACGCGGACGTCGCTCAGGTACTTGTGCTCGGTGTTCATCGCGATGTAGCCGGTGACCAGCGCTTCGATCTCGGCAACCTTGAGTTTCGGGTCGGCCTTGATCGAGGACACGTCGTCAGGCTTGGGGTACAGCGCCACCTGGCACTCGTTGGCACGCAGTTTTTGCAGGCGGACATTGCTGTCGGTGGCGATGGCGAAGATCAGAGCGTCGGCCGGTGGCTTGCCACGGAAGTAGTCCGGGTTGGGCTTGTAGCGGACCTGGGCGTCCTTGTTGTAGCGCTGAAAGACGAACGGGCCGGTGCCGATGGGCTTGCTGTTGAGCTCGGCGGTTTTGCCGGCCTTGAGCAACTGGTCGCCGTATTCGGCGGAGTAGATCGAGGTGAAGGCCATGCCCAGGTCATGCAGGAACGGTGCTTCCGGGCGGGTCAGGGTGATCACCACGGTGTGGTCGTCGGTCTTCTCCACCGATTTGAGCAGGTCCTTGAAGGCCATGCTCTCGAAATAGGGGTAGCCGACGCTGCTCTTGGCGTGCCACGGGTGGTCTGGCCTGAGCTGGCGGTTCAGGCTCCACAGCACGTCGTCGGCGTTGAAATCGCGGGTGGGGGTGAAGTAGTCGGTGCTGTGGAACTTCACGCCTTCACGCAGGTGGAAGGTGTAGACCAGGCCGTCCGGGCTGATGTCCCAGTGGGTGGCCAGGGCCGGCTGGATATCCGTGGTGCCTGGTTTGAAGTCGACCAGGCGATTGAAGATGGTCTCGGCCGAGGCGTCGGCGGTGACGGCGGTGGTGTACTGGACAATGTCGAAGCCCTCGGGGCTGGCCTCGGTGCACACCACCAGCGGCTTGGCCGCAACCGTGGATGCAGCGCCCAGGATGACCGCTGCCAGGGCAGCGCGTAGCGGTAACGATTTCATGAAACCTCCCTGCAGTGCTATTCCAGCGTAGCCGCCACGGCCCGTGGGGAGTCGGGCCGTGGCGCCAGCGGTCAGAGGATGTTGAATGGAATGGTGGTGACCAGGCGGAACTCGTCGAGGCTGCCATCGCCCTGGGCCTTGCTGGCGCGGTGGGCGGTGTAGGTGGCACGGATGCTGGTGTCCTTCAGCGGGCCGCTCTGCACCGCGTAGCTGGTGCCGAAGCCCCACTCGTAGTGGGTTTCGCCGTCGAGGCCTTTCACGTCGTAGACGTTACCCTTGTAGTGGGTGCCGTCGATGCCCCAGCCGCGGGCGTTGTACAGGTTGAACTTGAGGCCCGGCACACCGTAGGGCGCCATGTTCAGCACGTAGCTGATCTGCAGCGATTTCTCGTTGGGGCCGTTGAAGTCCGACAGCAGCGAGTTGGCCAGGTAGATGCCGTTGGTTTCATGCAGGTAATCGAAGTACTCGTTGCCATTCACCTGCTGCCACGACGCGCTCAGGGTGTGGGCCTGATGGGTCAGGCCGAACGACAGGCTGTAGGTGTCGTTGTCGATCTCGCCCATCTTCTTGCTGCCGGCGTCTACGGTCTTGTAGTAGTTCAAGCCGGTGGTCAGGCTCAGCACCGCGCTGTCGCCCAGCACATGGTTGGCGCCGAAGTAGTACTGGTTCCAGAAGTCGTCGACCTTGGTCGCGTACAGGCTGGTACTCAGGCTCTTCAGCGGCTGGTAGTTGATACCGGTGGTGCTGGCGCGGTCGGTTTCCACGCCATTGCCGTATTCGCTGCGGAACTTGCTCAGGCTCTGCTCGGTACGTGGCGAGACGCGGTCGAAGGTCCCCAGGTCGAACGACAGGTTGTCGAACTCGGCGCTGTGCAGGAACGCACCCTGGAAGCTCGACGGCAGCGCGCGGTTGCCGATGTAGGCGATCATCGGGGTGTCGACCGACTGGCGGCCGACGGTGAGGGTGGTGTTGGACACCCGCGCCTTGACGTTGCCCAGGCCCATCTTGCTCCACTGGCCGATCACGTCGCCGTCGCTGTGGGTGAGCGTGCGGTTGTTGGGGCCGGCCACGGCGGCACGACCGCGCTCCAGCGCAACGGCGTTGTAGGCGGCGGCCTCGACGGCGAAGCCCACGGTGCCCTCGGTGAAGCCAGAGCTGTAGTTGAGGATGGTGCCCTGCACCCAGTTGTCGCGGCTGTGGGTGGGCTGGCGAGTACCGTCGCTCTTGTAGTACTTCCACAGTGGCGCGCGGGTGGCGCGTTCGCGGGCATACCAGTTGCGGGTACTGCCGGACAGGCTCTGGCCATCGATGAAGCCCTTGGCCTCGGCTTGTTCGCTGCTGGACTTGAGCGTGGTGGGGACGAAGTCCTGGCTCATCGGTTCGGCCTGGGCCAGGGCGCAGAAGGCGCCGATGGACAAGGCCAGTGCGGTTTTCGTGGAGTGTTTCAAGTGCAAAGCTCCCTTTCTATTCTTTTAGTTATCACCCGTGCCTCGTGGGCCGGGCCTGCAACGGTGACGCGGTACTGCAGGTATTCGCCTGGGGTCGCCAGGCAAATCCAGGCTGCACGCGGCCGCGGGAGTGGGGTGGCACTCCCGGCCAGACAATGCAGGGGTCAATCGATACTGACGCCGGAGAAAACGTTGCGTCCGAAGGGGCTGACCTTGAAGTCGTTGACTTTGCTGCTCAGTGGCTGGTTGACCGTGGAGTGGGCCACGGGCGTGATCGGCACCTGTTGCTTGAGTCGTTGCTGGGCCTGCTGGTAGAGGGCGCTGCGTTGTTCGCGGTCGGTGACCTGTTTGGCTTGCTTGACCAGCGCGTCGTACTGCGGGTCGCACCACAGCGAGTAGTTGTTGCTGCCGATGGCGTCACAGTTGTAGAGCGTGCCCAGCCAGTTGTCGGGGTCGCCGTTGTCGCCGGTCCAGCCGATCAGGGCGATATCGTGTTCACCGCTTTTCATGCGCTTGAGGTATTCACCCCACTCGTAGCTGACGATGCGCACTTTGAAGCCGAGCTTGCTCCAGTCGGCCTGGAGCATTTCGGCCATGAGCTTGGCGTTGGGGTTGTAGGGGCGCTGCACGGGCATGGCCCAGAGGGTGATCTCGGTGCCTTCCTTGACCCCGGCCTGCTTGAGCAGGGCCTTGGCCTTTTGCGGGTCGAAAGGTGCGTCCTTGAGCGAGTCGTCGTAGGACCATTGAGTGGGCGGCATGGCGTTGACCGCAAGTTGCCCGGCTTCCTGGTAGACGGCCTGGATGATCGCCTGCTTGTTCACCGCCATGTCCATGGCCTGGCGTACTTCGAGGCGGTCGAAGGGCGGGTGCTGGGTGTTGTAGGCGATGTAGCCGAGGTTGAAGCCGGGCTGCTGCAGCACCTGCAGCTTGCCGTCCTGCCTGAGTGCGGGCAGGTCGGCCGGGCGCGGGTGCAGGGTGACCTGGCATTCGTTGCGGCGCAGCTTCTGGATGCGTACCGACGGGTCGATGTTGATGGAGAACACCAGGTTGTCGAGCTTTACCTGGTCGGGTGCCCAATAGTCCCTGTTGCCCTTGTAGCGAATCTGCGCGTCTTTCTGGTAACGCTGGAACACGAACGGGCCGGTGCCGATCGGTTTCTGGTTGATGTCGCTCGGCCTGCCCTCGGCCAGCAGGTGTTCGGCGTATTCGGCGGAGAGGATAGCGGCGAAGGCCATGGCGAGGTTCTGGATGAACGCGGCATCGACCTTGTCGAGGGTGAACACCACGGTCAGCGGGGTGGTCTTCTCGACCTTGGCGATGTTCTTGTCCAGCCCCATGCTGATGAAGTACGGAAATTCGGTGGGGTAGGCCTGGCGGAACGGGTGCTGCTTGTCGAGCATGCGGTTGAAGGTGAACAGCACGTCGTCGGCGTTGAAGTCGCGGGTGGGCTGGAAGCCCTTGTTAGCGTGGAACTTGACCCCGGGCCGCAGGTGGAAGGTGTAGCGCAGGCCGTCGTCGGAGACCTGCCAGTCGGTGGCCAGGGCCGGATGCACGGCGGTGCCGCCGCGCTCGAACTCGACCAGGCGGTTGTAGATCGGTTCGGCGGCATCGTTGTCGGTGGCCGAGGTGTACTGGGCGGTGTCGAAGCCTGCCGGGCTGCCTTCGGAGCAGAACACCAGGTTGTTGGCCAGTGTCAGCGGTGCGTGGCTCAGCAGGCCGAGTGCAAAGAGGGTGGAGCACAGCGTGGTAGGGCGCATGGCAAATCCTTTGTCCTGGTCTTTTCTGGCCGCGACAGGCAAAGCGCGGCGATGACATCCCGGCCCTGACGATAGAGTCGTCAAGGCGTGGGAGCCATGGTTCAGAGACTGATATGGGAGCGGGAGCATTCCGGCGACTGCGATGGAAAAGTCCTACGCGTCGCCCGGTCATGTAATCGCCCCGCCGCAATCCGTGCGGGCGGGGCGAGCATGGCCGTTACTTGTCCACGCTTACCCCGTAGAAGGAGTTCAGGCCGAAGGGGCTGATCTTGAAGTCCTTCACGGACGTGCTCATGGGCTGATACACGGTGGAGTGGGCGATCGGGGTGATCGGCACCTGTTCCTTGAGGATGTGCTGCGCCTGCTTGTACAGCTCGGTGCGTTTGGCCTGGTCGGGGGTGGCCTTGGCTTGCTTGATCAGGTCGTCGTACGGCTTGTAGCACCACTTGGAGAAGTTGTTGCCGTCCATGGCGTCGCAGCCATAGAGGGTGCCCAGCCAGTTGTCCGGGTCACCGTTGTCGCCGCTCCAGCCAATCAGCATGGCACCCTGCTCGCCGCCCTTGGAGCGCTTGATGTACTCACCCCATTCGTAGCTGACGATCTTGGCCTTGATGCCGATCTTGGCCCAGTCGGACTGCAGCATTTCGGCCATCAGCTTGGCGTTGGGGTTGTACGGGCGTTGCACCGGCATGGCCCACAAGGTGATCTCGGTGCCTTCCTTGATGCCGGCTTCCTTGAGCAGTTGCTTGGCCTTTTCGGGGTCGTACTTTGCATCCTTGATGGTGGTGTCGTAGGACCACTGGGTTGGCGGCATGGCGTTGACCGCCAGCTGGCCGGCGCCCTGGTACACCGACTCGATGATCTGCTGCTTGTTCACCGCCATGTCCAGGGCTTCACGCACCTTGAGTTGCGACAGCGGGTTAGGCTCGTTGCTGCCCTTGACCTTGTCCATCACGTTGTAGGCGATGTAGCCGAGGTTGAAGCCGGCCTGGTCGGGCATCTTCAGCTTCGGGTCCTGCTTCAGTGGCTGGATGTCGGCCGGGCGGGGGAACAGGGTGACCTGGCACTCGTTCTTCTTGAGCTTTTGCATGCGTACCGAAGCGTCGGTGCTGATGGCGAAGATCAGGTTGTCGATCTTCACGTCCTCGGGCTTCCAGTAGTCCTTGTTGCCCTTGTAGCGGATCTGCGCGTCCTTCTGGTACTTGCTGAACACGAACGGGCCGGTGCCGATCGGCTTCTGGTTGATGTCGGCAGGCTTGCCTTGCTTGAGCAACTGGTCGGCGTATTCGGCCGACTGGATCGAGGCGAAGCTCATGGCCAGGTTCTGGATGAACGCGGCGTCGACCTCGTTGAGGGTGAACTTCACGGTGTGGTCATCGACCTTCTCGACCTTGGCGATGTTCTTGTCCATGCCCATGTCGGTGAAGTACGGGAATTCGGTGGGGTACGCCTTGCGGAACGGCTGGTCCTTGTCGAGCATGCGGTTGAAGGTGAACAGCACGTCGTCGGCGTTGAATTCGCGGGTCGGCTTGAAGTAGTCGGTGGTGTGGAACTTGACGCCTTCACGCAGGTGGAAGACGTAGGCCTTGCCGTCGTCGGACACTTCCCACTTGGTGGCCAGGCCCGGAATCACCGCGGTGCCGCCACGTTCGAATTGCGTGAGCCGGTTGAAAATGGTTTCAGCCGAGGCGTCGAAGTCGGTTCCGGTGGTGTACTGGCCTGGGTCGAAGCCGGCCGGGCTGCCTTCGGAGCAGAACACCAGGTTGGTCGCGGCGAGGGCGGAGGGAGCGCCGGCTAGCAAGCCTGCGCCGACCAGGAACGGAATGACTGCGTGTTTGAGCATGGTGGCCTCATTGTTGTCATTTTTTTAGAGTGAGGCGGCCTCGTGAGCCGACCTGCGGATACTTATGCAGGGGCTATTCCCAATGCAACACTCAGCAGGGTGGTTGGCGGCAAAACGTGGGACGGTCGTACACGGATGTCGCAAAAATATAAGTTTGCCGAATGTTGATCGTTTGCGCGGCCTGAAATGACAAGAATTTCAAGATGTTTCGCATTTTCGGTGACAGGCGGACGCATCTGATTGGTGCGTAGGAATAGTCGGAAAGTGCTGTCCGAGGCGGATTTCACCGCCCCGGACATCCACTTGGAGGGGTCAGGGCACCTGGACTTCGATCAGGCCATCGGCGCTCATGCTGACTTCGCTGGTGCCGGCCTCGATATCAGGCGCTGGCGCCGCTTCGTCGGCAGCCTTGGCCATCATCGCCATCGGTGCGCTGCGCAGGTACGGGCGTGGGTAGCCGCTGCTGTTGAGGTTCAGGCTGACCACCTTGTAGCCCTTGCCGCCGAGCGCTTCGGTGGCCAGCTGGGCGCGGGCCTTGAACGCGGCCACGGCATCCTTGAGCAGCTCGTCTTCGCTGGTCTTGCGGGTGGCCGGGGCGATGGAGAAGTCCATGCCGCCCATTTTCAGGTCTTGCAGCAGTTCGCCGGTGAGCTTGGACAGGGCCGGGAAATCGGCACTTTCCAGGCGCAGCTCGGCGCGCTCACGCCAGCCGGTGATCTTCTGGCCCTTGGTGTCGTAGATCGGGTAGCTGTTGCGGCTGCCCTGGCTGATCTTCACGTCCTTCACGTCACGGGCCTGCTGCACGGCCTTGTTCATGGTTTCGGTGATCTGCTTGGCGAGCTTGCCCGGGTCGCTGTTCTGCGCTTCGCTGTACAGCGTCACGACCATCAGGTCGCGGGCGACTTCCTTGCTGACTTCGGCGCGCAGCGACACCTGGTTGTAGCGTGGCTCGTCGGCGGCCACGGCGGGCAGGGTGGCAAGCAGGCCGCAGGACAGGGCGAAGGCTTTGCCGCGACGGGAAATGTGCATGTGTAGCTCCTTGGCAATGAAAAGCGTGGTTAGAACGTTCGTGCCACGCATGGCCGATCAGACCGGGGACAGTGTAGTGGGTTCAAAAATGCCATCATGAATCTGTGACAAAGTGTGGCGCTTTGCCGCATCGCTGCAGCGAAGCGCCTGGCTTCGGTATACTCCAGCCGATTTTCTTGGAGCCTCATCGGGAGAGCTCATGCTCGCCGCCGCACATCCGCTGTCCGCTACACGCCAGAACCTTTGGCGCCTGACCTTCATCCGCATCCTTGTGCTGGCTGCCCAGGCCGGTTCCGTGGGCGTGGCCTACTGGACCGAGTTGCTGCCCCTGCCATGGTTCTCGCTGGTGGTCACCCTGGCCCTGTCGTCGCTGCTGTGCGCGTTCACCGCCGTGCGCTTGCGCCTGTCACTGCCGGTCACCGAACTCGAATATGCGCTGCAGCTGGCCTGCGACCTGCTGATCCACAGCGCGCTGCTGTATTACTCCGGTGGTTCGACCAACCCCTTCGTCTCTTATTACCTGGTGCCGCTGGCGATCGCCGCCGTCACCCTGCCGTGGATCTACTCGCTGGTGCTGTCGGGCATCGCCCTGGTGGCCTACAGCCTGCTGTTGGTGCAGTTCTACCCGCTGGAAACCTTGCCGCAGTCGCGCGACACCATGCAGGTCTACGGCATGTGGCTGAGTATCGCCCTGGCCGCGGCGGTGATTACCTTCTTCGCCGCACGCATGGCCGAGGAGTTGCGCCGCCAGGAGCACCTGCGTGCCGAGCGCCGTGAAGAGAGCCTGCGCGATGAACAACTGCTGGCGGTGGCCACCCAGGCCGCCGGTGCCGCCCATGAGTTGGGCACGCCGTTGGCGACCATGAGCGTTCTGCTCAACGAAATGCGCCAGGACCACACCGATCCGTTGCTGCAGGAAGACCTGCAGATCCTTCAGGACCAGGTCAAGCTGTGCAAGGAAACCCTGCAGCAACTGGTGCGCGCTGCCGAAGCCAACCGCCGCCTGGCCATCGTCGAGCAAGACGTCACGGCCTGGCTCGACGAAGCGCTCAACCGCTGGCACCTGATGCGCCCTGAAGCCAGTTACCGTTTCCAGCGCCTGCGTGATGGCCAGGTACCGCGGCTGGCGCCGCCGCCCGACCTGACCCAGGCCCTGCTGAACCTGTTGAACAATGCCGCCGATGCTTGCCCGGACGACCTGGAGGTGCGCCTTGACTGGGACGCCCAGGATATCGTCATCAGCATCCGCGACCATGGCCCCGGCATGCCGCCGGCCATTGCCGAAGCGATCGGCAAACCCTTTATTACCACCAAGGGCAAAGGCTTCGGCCTGGGCCTGTTCTTGAGCAAGGCCAGCGTGACGCGTGCGGGCGGTTCGGTGAAACTCTATAGTCATGAGCAGGGTGGCACCCTGACCGAATTGCGCCTGCCCCATGGCAAGCGAGGAGATGAATGATGAGCGAAGAAAACCAGGTCGAAGGCGAAGAACTGCCGCACCTGCTGCTGGTGGATGACGATGCCACCTTCACCCGGGTCATGGCGCGGGCCATGAGCCGCCGTGGTTTCCGCGTGAGTACCGCTGGCTCTGCCGAGGAGGGCCTGAAGCTGGCCGAGCAGGACCTGCCGGACTACGCCACGCTGGACCTGAAGATGGAAGGCGATTCGGGCCTGGTGCTGCTGCCCAAGCTGCTGGAGCTGGACCCGGAGATGCGCGTGGTGATCCTGACCGGTTACTCGAGCATCGCCACTGCGGTCGAAGCGGTGAAGCGCGGGGCCTGCAACTACCTGTGCAAACCTGCAGATGCCGACGATGTGCTGGCGGCACTGCTGTCGGAGCATACCGACCTGGATGCCCTGGTGCCGGAAAACCCGATGTCGGTGGATCGCTTGCAGTGGGAGCATATCCAGCGCGTGCTCGGCGAGCATGAAGGCAATATCTCTGCCACCGCGCGAGCGCTGGGCATGCACCGGCGCACCTTGCAGCGCAAATTGCAGAAGCGTCCGGTACGGCGCTAAAGGCATCGCGGGGCAAGCCCGCTCCCACGAGTGTTTTGTGGGAGCGGGCTTGCCCCGCGATCGT
>NZ_JBMOWQ010000148.1:0-4517 GCF_049310485.1 Pseudomonas sp. GZD-209 | reverse complement strand
AAGGGAGCGGTGGGAACCTCCCTTCCCTCGGTTTTTGGTGGGGGGGTTTTTTCCCCCCGCGATCGTTTTAGAAGGCTTTTACCCCCGAGCGGTCAACCCGCACCGCCAGTGGCCCTGCACCAGCAGGCGCCTCGAACGCCACCAGCCCTCCAGCCGGCACCTTGGCCCGGCCAATGACCTTGCCATCACGCAGCAACTCCAGCGGCATGCCTGCCAGCGACTGACCCGAAGCCAGCTCCAGTTTGATCCTGATGTTCATCGGTGACCTCCTTGTCACGCATTGCGATCGATGTAAGTGGTTGCCACGCCGTCCAGGCTGGCGATCAGCTCCGGCGAGCCGCCGCGGAACTGGCGGAACAGGTTGCGCCCGCGCTGCTTGCCGTCCAGCGGTACCTGTACGGTCGGGTGGAACTGCTCGCCCAGTAGGGCATAGGCGCTCCACGGCCCGATATAGGATTCGTTGAACTGCTCGCTCAGGCTGAAGGCGTAACGCACCGAGTTGCCCCGCTGCCAGTTGAGGCCATCCGGTTCGCTGCTTTGCCAGCCGATGATGGCCGGTGACGCGCTCGGTGCCGCGATGAATCCGCTGGGGGTATTGGGCTTGTAGTCCTTGAGCAGCAGGTAGGTGCTCCAGCCCCACCAGTCGGCGATGCGCTCGCGGTCGTTGAGGTTGTTGACGTCCTTGCGCCGGAGCACGGTCTTGCCGTTCTGGAAATACAGCGGGGCAAAGTTGCCCGGCACCAGGTCCTGCTCGGCGGCGTGCAGATCCGGCGCCAGGCGCAGGGCGGCATAGTCCTTGGCCAAGGGCAGGCGGCCATCGACAAACGCCTGGAACACCTCGTCGGCCGAGCGCTGCACTGCCCGGCCGACCTGGCGGCGGTTGGCCACATCGACGCTGTCGAAGTAGCGTTTGTCGCCATAGGCGCGCCATTGCTCGCCTTCGGCGTTGCGCACCAGCAGGCCGTACTTGCTGTCTTCATCGTGCATGAAGCGCGAAATCAGCGAGCCGACGTCGCTCGGGGTGACGCTGTCGGCCAGGGCCTTGCGCGGCACCCGCAAATGGCCGGCGGAGAACAGGTCGGTGAGGAAGTGATCGGCGAAGGCATTCATGGCGTAGGCCAGTTGCAGGTCGCGCTCTTCGCCACTGGCATGCGCCTTCACGGCTTGCTGCAAGGCTGCGGCGTGGCCGGCCTGGTAGGCCAGCAGCGCCCAAGGGCCGAAATGGTCCCAGTTGCTGGCGGCCAGCTTCAGGTAGCGGCCAAGTGGGAACAGGTCGGACGCGAAACTGCCGCCGCCGGTGATGCGATTCCAGCGTGCCGACAGGCTGTCGCCCAGTGCGTCGTAGGCTTCATGGGGCTGGCGGCCATCCTGGATGGCCTGGTTGGCGGCGGCGATTTCTTCCTGCATCACGGCGAGGATCTGCCCGGCCTCGTCCTTGGCCGCCGGCAGGCGGGCCAGGGAGTCGAAGGCCTGGCTGAAGCGTGTGATGCGTTCGGCCTCGCTGGCGCCATCGGCAATGGGCCGCTCGGGTACGCCATAGAAGTCGCCGCCCAGGGCGATGACCTGGCCGTAGGTCAGGCTCAGGCCGTTGGGCAACGGCAGGGGCGACTGGTGGGCGGGGATGCCCGGCTGACCAGCTTCATAGCGCAGCAGGGTGTTGTCACCGATAGCGGTGTGCTCACCCCCTTCGAAGAACAGCTCGGGTTTGCGTTTGGGCGCCTGGCCTGTGCCTTGCGGCACGGCGAAGCGATGGTACTTGAGGGTGTGGTGGCCGTGCATGACCAGCATCAGCTGGCTGTCCGGACCGGGAAGGTCGATTCCCTGCGGGTCGAACAATTGATCGAGATCGGCAACGACCTGTTTGGCCTGGGCTTGGTTGGCCACGGGCGCGGTTTGCATTCCTGACATGATCAGCTCCTTGCGATGTCGGGATAATCCATTTTTAACTGTATGCATATACAGTAGTCGCCATCATATTCGGGAAATTTCCTACGTCAAGCTCAGTTTGTGCTGCCAACTGGCACCTTCGATGGGCGCAAGGCCCTGGCACTGACGTATGATTAGCCCCCTAACGGCAACTCCCAGGATCAGGCTGCATGCTCGCCCTTCTTATCCAGACACTGAACATCACGGCGCCCGTGTTCGCCATGCTGTTCATGGGCGTGCTGCTAAAGCGCATCCGCGTGATCGACGACAACTTCAGCAAGGTCGCGTCATCGCTGGTGTTCAACGTCTGCATGCCGGCGCTATTGTTCCTTGGCATCTACCACGCCGACCTGGCCGCCGCGGTCAAGCCCGGGGTCATCCTCTACTTCATCGTTGCCACCCTGGTGGGGTTCGGCCTGGCCTGGGGCCTGGCGATCTGGCGCTGCCCGCAGGCGGACCGCGGCATCTACACCCAGGGCGCATTTCGCGGCAACAATGGCGTGATCGGCCTGGCGCTGGCCGCCAGCCTCTACGGCGACTACGGCATCTCCCTCGGCGCGGTGCTGGCCGGGCTGGTCATCCTCATGTACAACTCGCTGTCGGCAGTGGTGCTGGCGGTGTACAGCCCGGACCTGAAGTCCGACCCGTGGAGCATCTGCAAGAGCATTCTCAGCAACCCGCTGATCATCAGCGTGCTGCTCGCAACGCCCATGGCCTATGGCCAGGTGCCGCTGCCCAACTGGCTGCTGACCTCTGCCGACTACCTGGCGCAGATGACCTTGCCGCTGGCGCTGATCTGCATCGGTGGCACCTTGTCGCTGGCGGCGCTGCGCGACAGCGGCAGGTTGGCGTTCGATGTGAGCCTGGTGAAGATGGTCTGGCTGCCGCTGCTGGGTACCCTGGGCGCCTGGCTCTGCGGTTTCCGCGGGGCCGAGCTGGGCATCCTGTTCCTCTACATCGGTAGCCCCACCGCGGCGGCGAGCTATGTGATGGCGCGGGCGGCCAACGGCAACCACGAACTGGCCGCCTCGATCATCGTGATCACTACACTGATGGCGGCCATCACCACCAACATCGGAATTTTCGTCTTGCAGTGGGGCGGCTGGATCTAGAGCTTGACTGCACACAACACCAACAACACGGCCTCACCTAAAGGACACTTCATGCAAGACCAGAGCACGCCCGAGCGCTTGCAGCGCGGGCTGAAGAATCGCCATATCCAGCTGATCGCGCTGGGCGGTGCCATCGGCACCGGGCTGTTCCTGGGCATCGCCCAGACCATCCAGCTGGCCGGCCCCTCCGTGCTGTTGGGCTATGCCGTCGCCGGCCTGATGGCCTTCCTGATCATGCGCCAGCTTGGCGAGATGGTGGTCGAGGAGCCGGTGGCCGGCAGCTTCAGCCACTTCGCGCACCACTACTGGAGCGAGTTCGCAGGCTTCGTCTCGGGTTGGAACTACTGGGTGGTCTACGTGCTGGTCGGCATGGCCGAACTCACCGCCGTGGGCATCTACGTGCAGTACTGGTGGCCGGACTTCCCCACCTGGGCCACGGCGGCGATCTTCTTCGTGGCCATCAACGCCATCAACCTGACCCAGGTGAAGGTGTATGGCGAGATGGAGTTCTGGTTCGCCCTGATCAAGGTGGTGGCCATCGTCAGCATGATCGGCTTTGGTGCCTGGCTGCTGGGCAGCGGCCACGGCGGGCCGGACGCCAGCGTTGCCAACCTGTGGCAATACGGTGGTTTCTTCCCCAATGGCGTGACCGGGCTGATCATGGCGCTGGCGGTGATCATGTTCTCCTTCGGTGGCCTGGAGCTGGTCGGCATCACTGCCGCCGAAGCCGAAAACCCGCGCGAGAGCATCCCCAAGGCCACCAACCAGGTGGTGTATCGCATCCTGATCTTCTACATCGGTGCCCTGGCGGTGCTGCTGTCGCTGTATCCGTGGCAGAAGGTGGTGCAGGGCGGCAGCCCGTTCGTGATGATCTTCCACGAGCTGGACAGCGACCTGGTGGCGACCATCCTCAACGTGGTGGTGCTGACCGCCGCGCTGTCGGTGTACAACAGCTGCGTTTACGCCAACAGCCGCATGCTGTTCGGCCTGGCCTCCCAAGGTGATGCGCCGCGCCAGCTGCTCAAGGTCAGCCGCCGTGGCGTGCCGCTCACCGCATTGGGCGTGTCGGCATTCGCTACGGGGATGTGCGTGCTGATCAACTACTTGATGCCCGGTGAAGCCTTCGGCCTGTTGATGGCTCTGGCCGTTTCGGCGCTGGTGATCAACTGGGCGAGCATCAGCATCACCCACCTGAAGTTCCGCAAGGCCAAGCTGGCGGCCGGCATCACGCCGTCCTACCGCAGCTGGGGGCACCCGGTGAGCAACTACTTGTGCCTGGCGTTCATCGTGCTGATTCTGGTGGTGATGTACCTGACGCCACCGATTCGTATCTCGGTGATGCTGATCCCGGCGTGGATTCTGGTGCTGTGGGTGGCGTTCAAACTGAAGAAGAAGCGTCAGGGCTGAGGCCCAATCGCGGGGGGGGGGAAGCCCCCCCCCACCACTCGCGTTAGCGTGGGGGGGAGTTCCTCGCCCAAC
>NZ_JBMOWQ010000147.1:0-1868 GCF_049310485.1 Pseudomonas sp. GZD-209 | reverse complement strand
CCGCCCCGTTTCCAGTGTGTGGTTTAGGGTGGGGGGGGCGTCTTCCCCCCGCGATGCTTTCAGCTGCCCTGGTAGCTGTCGATCACTTCCTGCGCCGCGCGGAACGCATCGATCGCCGCCGGCACGCCGGCATACACGGCGCAATGCAGCAACGCCTCGCGAATTTCCTCCACCGTGCAGCCATTGTTCAAAGCCCCACGCACATGCCCCTTGAGCTCTTGCGGGCACTTGAGCGCGGTCAGCGTGGCCAAGGTGATCAGGCTGCGGGTCTTAAGTGGCAGCCCGTCGCGGGCCCAGACGCTGCCCCAGGCATGTTCGTTGACGAAGTCCTGCAGCGGTTGGGTGAACGCGGTCGCATTGCCCAGGGCGCGGTCGACGAAGGCATCGCCCATCACCTGGCGGCGAATGCTTTCGCCGGTCTGTTTCGTGTCAGCCATGTTGTTTTCCTTAGTGTTGGCGGCGCCAGGCGCGCACCGTCGTATACAGCAGCACGACGCCGAGCGCTGGCAGAACGTAGAACAGCATCAGGTTTTCCAGGCGCCCGGCCAGGGGCAGCCCGGTGGTGAACGTCACCACGTGCAGGCCGTAGGCCAGGTATAGGCAGAGGAACACCAGGCCCTCGGCGCGGGTCACCCGAAAGCCTGAATAGAACACCGGCAGGCACAGCGCCGCGACCCCGAGCATCACCGGCAGGTCGAAATCCAGGGCGTTGGGCGAGATCGACAGCGGCTCGGGTGCAACCACGGCGGTCAGCCCCAACACCGCCAACAGGTTGAACAGGTTGCTGCCGATTACCGTGCCCACGGCCACCTCGCGTTCGCCGCGCAGCGCGGCGATCAGGGCGGCGGCCAACTCCGGCAGCGAGGTGCACACCGCGACCACGGTCAGGCCGATGACCCGTTCGGAGAGCCCGAGGTCGGTGGCGACCTCGACGGCGGCCTGCAGCAGCAGGTGCCCGGCCAGGCTCAGCAGGCCGAGGCCCAGGAACACCTGCAGCAATACGCCGCTCCAGAAGCGTCCGGCGCCTGTGACCGGCGTATTCGCTGCCGGGTAGGTGCGCGCATGGTGGCGTGACTGGTGCCGGAGCATCAGCAGGTAGCCGAGCAGGCCGAGCAGCAACAGCGCACCTTCGAAGCGCCCCAGCTGGCCATTGGCGGCCAGCAGATAGACCAGGCCGCTGGCGGCGATCATCAAGGGAATGTCCAGTCGCACCAGCTGGCGCGACACGCGCAGCGGAATGATCAGCGCGGCCAGGCCGAGAATCACCAGCACGTTGAAGATATTGCTGCCGATCACGCTGCCCACCGCCACATCGGGCGCGCCTTGATAGGCAGCCTGCAGGCTGACGGTGAGTTGCGGCGCGGTACTGCCGAACGCCACCAGGCTCAGGCCGATGATCAGCGGCCGAACATGCAGGCGGGTGGCCAAGCGTAGCGCCGCGCGTACCAGCAGCTCGGCGCCGAGGATCAGCAACAGCAGGCCCAGGCCCAGTTGCAGCAGGCTGAAGGTGGGGAGGGTGGCCAGGTCGAAAATGGCGAGGGCTCCAGTCAGGTCAATCGCTCAGACCTTGTACCCGGACTCGCGCCGTTCCGCTACGGAGCATGCCGATTTTTTCCGCTGCGGCGCGTGACAGGTCGATCAGCCGGCCGCGTGTGTGCGGGCCGCGGTCGTTGATGCGTACCACCACGCTGCGCTGGTTGGCGAGGTTGGTCACCAGCACCCGGCTGCCGAAGGGCAGGCTGCGGTGGGCGGCGGTGAGGCCGTGCTGGTTGAACGGTTCGCCGCTGGCGGTGCGTTTGCCGTGGTGGCGGCTGCCGTAGTAGGAGGCGGTGCCGGTTTCGTTGTAACCGCGCGGGTCGATGTCGTGG
>NZ_JBMOWQ010000146.1:0-3004 GCF_049310485.1 Pseudomonas sp. GZD-209 | reverse complement strand
CGTGGGAGCGGGCTTGCCCCGCGATCATTTTGTTATACGGTCACATGCAACCGCACATCCACATTGCCGCGGGTAGCGTTGGAGTAAGGGCAGACCTTGTGCGCCTTCTCCACCAGCCCTTCGGCATCGGCCTGGGCCAGGCCCGGCAGGTTGATGTGCAGGTCGATGTCCAGGCCGAAGCCACCGGGAATTTGCCCGATACCCACCTTGGCGGTGATCGAGGCATCGGCCGGCAGGGCCTTTTTCTCCTGGCCGGCGACGAACTTCAGGGCGCCGATGAAGCAGGCCGAGTAGCCGGCGGCAAACATCTGCTCGGGGTTGGTGCCGTCACCGCCAGCGCCGCCCAGCTCTTTAGGGGTGCTCAGCTTGACTTCCAGCTTGCCGTCGCTGGAGCGGGATTTACCGTCGCGGCCGCCAGTGGAAGTGGCTTCTGCGATGTACAGCGGAGTGACCTTTTGCATCTTGAGCCTCGTTCATATGCTGTGCGCCCGTTGATGGAAGGGGCGCTGGGTGGGTACGGGATAAAACTTAGCGCGCAATTAGTTTGCGCGCAAGTTAAATGTTCGGCCACTCGTCCGAACGGCCATCACCCAGCATAGCCGTCAGAGGTTTTTTTGCAGGTTCGCGCGCAGTTCGATCAGTTCTGCCTGCAGCTTGGCCAGTTGCTCGACCGTGCGGCCGCTGGCCTTGAGGATGCAGTGCGGCACGTCCCGGGCTTGCTGTTGCAGGGCACGGCCCTTGTCGGTCAGCTGCACCAGCACCACCCGTTCGTCTTCGCGGCTGCGGGTGCGCTTGAGCAGCCCTTCGCTTTCCAGGCGCTTGAGCAGCGGGGTGAGCGAGCCGGGGTCGGTGAGCAGGTGCTGGCTGATCTCGCCCACGGTCAGGCCGTCCTGCTCCCACAGCACCAGCATGGCCAGGTACTGCGGGTAGGTCAGGCCCAGCGCCTGCAGCAGGGGCTTGTAGACCTTGGTCATCAGCAGCGACGTCGAATGCAGGGCGAAGCAGACCTGGTTGTCCAGCAGCAGCTCGTCGCAGGGGGCTTGGGTGTTGGCGTTCATGCAGGTCCTTGAAATCGGTGTAGGGGAAAATCTAGCACGCTGAAGGTTGGCGCGCTCATTGCCAGCGCAGCTCGCTGCGCAAGGCCAGGTCCCAGGGGGGCACCGGGCTGAAGCGGCTCTTGAGGAATTCGAGCAGCAAGCGGCTGCGAGAGTTCGTTTCATGTTCCAGGCGCAACGCATAGATACCACTGCTCTCCGGCGCGGGCAGGCCGTTGTCGCAGAACAGTGGCAGCAGTTCGCCGCGCAGCAGGTAGTCGCTGATCAGCCAGGTGGGCAGGTGTGCGATGCCCAGGCCGGCCAGAGCGCCGAACAGCAAGGTTTCGGCATTGTTGGCGGTCATGCGCATGCGCGTGGGCCGGTGCAGGCGCGCCTGGCCATCGACCGTGAAGCGCCAGGCGAACGGCGGCGCCAGGCCGTCCCAGTCGAGGCCGTCATGCCCAGGCAGCTCGCTGGGGCAGGCGGGCACGCCACGGCTGGCCAGGTAGCCAGGGCTGGCGCAGGCGATACGCACCATGTAGGCCAGGGGCGTGGCTACCAGGCGGGTGTCGGCCAGGGGGCCGGCGCGCAGCACCAGGTCGACTTCGCCCAGGTGACTGCCGTGCAGGTCGACGAAGCTGTCGATCAGGCGCAACTGCACGTCCAGCCCGGGGTAGGCCACCAGGAAGTCGGCAATGGCCGGTGCCAGGTGGCGGCGACCGAAGGCCGCCGGGGCATCGATGCGAATCAAGCCCTCGGGGGCGTTGCTCAGCGACACCGCCTCGGCCCGTGCCAGGCGCAACTCTTCGATGATGCGCCGGGCCCGTTCGGCGAAGGCGTTACCGGCGGGCGTGGGGCGCACGGCATGGGTACTGCGGGCGAACAGGCGGCTGCCGACGGCGCTTTCCAGGTTGTCGATGCGCCGCGCCACGGCCGAGGGGGTCAGTGGGTGGCGGCGGGCGGCGGCAGAAAAACTGCCGGTTTCCAGTACGTCGAGGAACAGGCTCAGTTGTTCGGTGAGGATGTCGGGGCTCATGGCAGGTCTGCTTATGCGTAAGGCGCACAGCCATTGTGCGCTGCTGTGCGTTTCCCCGCCAGCCGCGACTGGGTAGCATGCAGCCATTGTTCAGGAGCAGGCGGAAGAGGCGCTGATGATCGAGTGGTTGATGTATATCGTGTTGGGCGCCGCGCTAGGCACCATGGGTGGGTTGTTCGGCATCGGTGGCGGGCTGATCGCCATCCCTGCGTTGGGCGTGCTGTTCGGCCTTGACCAGCAACTGGCCCAGGGCACCGCGCTGGTGATGGTGGTGCCGAACGTGCTGCTGGCACTGTGGCGCTACCACCAGCGCAACCGCATCGAGTTGCGCCATGCCGTGCCGTTGTCGCTGTGCAGCTTCCTTTTCGCCTGGCTGGGCTCGATCTGGGCGGTGGGCATCGATGCCCAGTCGATGCGCCTGGGCTTCGTCGGCTTCCTGGTGGCGCTGGCGGTGTGGAACGTGGCGCGGATGTTCCTGCGGGTGAGGCCGCCGAGCAGTGAAATGCGTTACCCCTGGCCATGGCTGGGTGTGCTGGGCAGCTTCGCCGGGACCATGGGCGGGTTGTTCGGTGTGGGTGGGGCCGTGGTGGCCACGCCGATATTGACCTCCGTGTTCGGCACCACCCAGGTGGTGGCCCAGGGCTTGTCGCTGGCGCTGGCGGCGCCGAGTACCACGGTGACCTTGCTCACCTACGGGGTGCATCAAAGCGTGGACTGGAGCGTCGGTATCCCATTGGCGGTGGGCGGTCTGCTCAGCATCAGTTGGGGGGTGAAACTGGCCCATGCCTTGCCGGAGAAGGTGCTGCGCGCGCTGTTCTGTGTGTTCCTGGTGGTGTGTGCTGTGATGCTTGGGTTCGAGCTTTAGCCCGATCGCGGGGGGGGGGCGGAACCTCACACCAGCACCATCACAAGGAGATCCGTCCACACAGGCTGT
>NZ_JBMOWQ010000145.1:0-9817 GCF_049310485.1 Pseudomonas sp. GZD-209 | reverse complement strand
GGCAAGCCCGCTCCCACAGTCGCAAGCGTGGGAGCGGGCTTGCCCCGCGATGGTTTCTACGTGCTACTTGAACCCTTCGACAATGAACTCGGCCATGCAATCGGTGATCGGCGACTGCTGCTGCGCGTTGCGCAGCAGCATCACATTGGCCATGTGCAGTTGCGGCAGGCCATCGTCCTCGCCAAGGATGCGCAGCTCGCCGCCGACCAGGCTGTGCAGTTGCGCGGTCACCGCCAGCCCGGCGCTGACGATGGCGAAGATCGCCGCCAGGCTGGGGCTGGTGTAGGCGATACGGTATTCGATGCCCTGTTGCTCCAGGGCATTGCAGGTCCAGGCGCGGCAGAAACAGTCGGTGTTGAACAGCGCCAGCGGCATCGGCCGCTGTTCCTGTGGGCAGTAGCCTCGGGCCGCCGCCCACACCAGCCGTTCCTGGCGCAGCAGTTGGCCGACTTCATTGCCGGGTTCACGGGTGACGATGGTCAGGTCCAGGTCCTGGCGCAGCATCAGCTGTTTCGACGAGTCGCAATGCACCTCGACATGGATCAGCGGGTAGGCCTGGGCGAAGCGGGTGAGGATGCCGGGCAGGTAGCGCATGGCATAGTCGTCCGGGGTGCCGATGCGCACCACCCCGACCATGTGCGGCATGCGCAGGGTATTGAACACTTCGCCATGCAGCTTGAGGATGCGCCGGGCGTAACCCAGCAGCACCTCGCCCTCGGCGGTCAGGCGCACCTGGCGGCCGTCGCGTTCGAACAGCTGGCGCTGCAGGATGTCTTCCTCCAGGCGCTTCATCTGCATGCTGACCGCCGACTGGGTGCGGTTGACCACTTCACCGGCGCGGGTGAAGCCGCCTTGCTCGGCAATGGCGACGAAGGTACGCAGCACGTCGGCATCGAGACTCTGATACTGGGACATTGCATCAATCTCCGAGATGCATGGCATCAGAAACATTCGTTGGATTGATCTTAGGCCTGGGCAGAGACTGAGGCCATCCACACGGAGGGCGTCAAGATGAAAGGTCATTTCAATGTTGCTCACCAGCCGGTATCGGCCCTGAACCATCTGCTGCACGGTGCCGGCGGGCTGTTCCTGCGCTGGTACGAGTTGCACCGCCAGCGCGATGAACTGGCGCGCCTGAGCGATGCGACGCTGCACGACCTGGGGTTGTCGCGGGCGGATATCCAGCAGGAAGCCGACCGGCACTTCTGGGAAGACCCGCTGCGCAAATAGAGGGCGGCCCCCATCGCGGGGCAAGTCGCATCGGCGCACCGCCGCTCCCACGCATTCACACGTGGGAGCGGGCTTGCCCCGCGATAGCGTCTTTACTGTCTGAACCTCAGACGGAGCCCACTCCATGTCCCTCAGCCTGTCCCTCGCCCAGGCCCGCCGCCTGGCGCTGTCCGCCCAAGGCTTCGGCAAGCCCCCCGATACCCCGGCCACGCTCGCCAGCCTCAATCGCACATTCCAGCGCCTGGGTGTGGTGCAGATCGATTCGGTCAATGCCCTGGTCCGTTCCCACTACCTGCCGTTGTTCTCGCGCCTGGGCGATTACCCACAGGCGTCGCTCGACCAGCTCGCCTGGGGCACGCGTCGCCAGCGCCGGCTGTTCGAATACTGGGGCCATGAAGCCTCGCTGCTGCCGCTTGCGCTGTACCCGCTGATGCGCTGGCGCATGGCCCAGGCCCGTGCAGGCCAGGGCATCTACCGGCAGCTCGCGGCCTTTGGCCGTGAGCGTCCCGAGGTGATTGCGCGCGTACTGGCGGCGGTGGCCGAGCGCGGCGCACTGGGCGCAGGCAGCCTGTCGACCCGCGAGGAACGCGCCGGCCCCTGGTGGGACTGGAGCGAAGAGAAACACGCATTGGAATGGCTGTTCGCCGCAGGCGAGGTGACGGTGGCCGGGCGCCGCGGTTTCGAGCGCCTGTATGACCTGCCCGAACGGGTGCTGCCAGCGACCATTCTCGAGCAGCCGGTGCCCAGCGAGGCTGAAGCCCATCAGGGCCTGATGCTGCATGCCGCCAACGCGCTCGGCGTGGCCACCGAGCAGGACCTGCGCGATTATTTTCGCCTGTCACCCCGGCACAGCAAGGCAGCCCTGGCCGAATTGCTGGCGGACGGGCGCTTGCAGGCCTGTTCGGTTCAGGGTTGCAAGCAACCGGCCTATCTGGCGGGCACGCCGCGCATCCCTCGGCGTATCCACACCAGCGCCTTGCTGTCGCCGTTCGATTCGCTGGTCTGGGAGCGCAGCCGCACCGAGCGGTTGTTCGGCTTCCGCTACCGGCTGGAGATCTACACCCCGGCGCACAAGCGGGTGTACGGCTATTACGTGCTGCCGTTCCTGCACCGCGAGCGCATTGCCGCGCGCCTGGATCTGCGTGCCGAGCGTGGCCATGGGCGGCTGGCGGTGCACGCGGTGCACGAAGAAGAGCGAGGGCTGGACGAGGAGGGCTACCAGGCGCTGGCCATCGAGTTGCGGCGCCTGGCCGCCTGGTTGGGGCTTGAGCAGGTACAGCTCAACTGCCCTCGCGCCGAGGGCAGCCGGCTGCGTCAGGCATTGCTCAGCGGCGCACCTGCTTGAGGGTTTCGGCGATCAGGAAGGCCAGCTCCAGCGACTGGTCGGCGTTCATGCGCGGGTCGCAATGGGTGTGGTAGCGATCGGACAGGGCGTCTTCGGTGATCGGCCGGGCGCCGCCGATGCATTCGGTGACGTTCTGCCCGGTCATCTCGATATGGATCCCGCCGGCATGGCTGCCCTCGGCCTGGTGCACCTGGAAGAACTGCTTGACCTCGTCGAGGATCTGCGCGAAGTCGCGGGTCTTGTAGCCGCTGCTGGCCTTGATGGTATTGCCGTGCATCGGGTCCGAGCTCCACAGCACCTTGCGCCCTTCGCGCTCGACGGTACGGATCAGCCCCGGCAGGTGCGCGCCGACCTTGCCGGCGCCCATGCGCACGATCAGGTTGAGGCGGCCCGGGTCGTTGTCCGGGTTGAGCACGTCGATCAGGCGGATCAGCTCTTCGGGGTTCATGCTCGGCCCGACTTTCACCCCGATCGGGTTGTGCACACCGCGCAGGAACTCGACATGGGCGCCGTCCAGCTGGCGGGTGCGGTCGCCGATCCACAGCATGTGCGCCGAGCAGTCGTAGTAGTCGCCGGTCAGGCTGTCGCGGCGCACGAAGGCTTCTTCATAGTTGAGCAGCAGCGCTTCGTGGGCGGTGAAGAAGCTGGTTTCGCGCAGCTGTGGCGCGGTATCCAGGCCGCAGGCACGCATGAACGCCAGGGTTTCGTCGATGCGGTTGGCCAGTTGGTGGTACTTGTCGGCCAGCGCCGAGTTGGCGATGAAGTCCAGGTTCCACTTGTGCACCTGGTGCAGGTCGGCGAGGCCACCCTGGGCGAAGGCGCGCAGCAGGTTGAGGCTGGCCGTGGCCTGGTGGTAGGCCTGCAGCAGGCGCTCGGGGTCGGGCACGCGGCTGGCGGCGTCGAAGCCGATGCCGTTGACGATGTCGCCGCGGTAGGCGGGCAGGGTGACGTTGCCGATGGTTTCATCGTTGGCCGAGCGCGGCTTGGCGAACTGGCCGGCCATGCGCCCGACCTTGACCACCGGGCAGCCGGCGGCGAAGGTCATGACGATGGCCATCTGCAGCAGCACCTTGAAGGTGTCGCGGATCTTCGCCGCCGAGAACTCGGCGAAGCTTTCGGCACAATCGCCGCCCTGGAGCAGGAACGCCCGGCCCTCGGTGACCTCGGCGAACTGCCGGCGCAGTTCACGGGCCTCGCCGGCGAACACCAGCGGCGGATAGCTGGCCAGCGTCTGCTCCACCTTCAGCAGGTGGGCGGCGTCCGGGTAGACGGGTTGCTGCTGGATCGGCAGGGCGCGCCAGCTGTCAGGGCTCCAGGGTTGGGTCATCACGGGCTCTATCTAATAAGTGTCGGTTCAGGCGTAGCTGCCATGGTACAGCCGCCGACGTGCTTGTTGCACCACCGGCATTGGCGGACAATGCGCGTTTTGCGCAGGCGGTGGTGGGATGGCGACGGAGCGGGAAGAGCGGCTGCTGGCACGGGTGGAGGACGCCTTTGGCGTCATCAGCGTGTACGAGGTGGAGGACTACCGCTTCCTCGAGTTCGGCGACGCCATCGAGCAGAGCTGCACCTTTACCGCCGACCCCAGCTGGCTGGAGTACGACTACACCCGCGCCATGCTGGTCGGCGCGCTGTGCCATGAACAGCCCGAGAGTGCGCTGTTCCTCGGCCTCGGCGCCGGCACCCTGACGCAAGCGTGCCTCAAGTACCTGCCGCTGGACGATGTCGAGGCCATCGAGCTGCGCCCCGACGTGCCGCGCCTGGCCATGGAGTTCATGGGCCTGGACGATGACCCGCGGTTGTACGTGCGGGTGGGGGATGCCATCGAGCTGCTGCCGACAGCGGAAAAGGCCGACCTGGTCTTTGTCGACCTGTACACCGACCATGGTCCCGGTGTTGGCCACCTGGCCTGGACGTTCCTGGAAAACTGCCAGAAGCAGCTCAACCCAGGTGGCTGGCTGGTGATCAACCAGTGGGCCAGCGATGACGGCAGGCCACTGGGTGCCGCCTTGCTGCGCGGGCTATACCACCGCCATTACTGGGAGTTGCCGGTGAAGGAGGGCAACGTGATCCTGCTGGTGCCCGCCGATCTGGATCAGCAACTGGACATCGACAGCCTGCGCGCCCGGGCCGAGGCGCTGGCGCCCCGCTTGGGCTACTCGCTGGAATACCTGATCAAGGCCGTAAGGCCGGCTACCTGAAAGCCGCGTCGGCCTCTTCGCGGGTAAACCCGCTCCCACAGGGACTTTGGAGTCCCGAGCCAGTGCTGACCTGTGGGAGCGGGTTTACCCGCGAAGAGGCCGACACGGATGTAAAAGGGAATCGATTCAGCCCGCCCGGTTAGATGGCCCGATACTGGCCTTTTCTTCTGAAATATTTCTCACGGTTCTCACCGAATTCGTATATAGTACGCGCCGGTCTTTTAGCGGGCCGCAAATCAGGTGGTGCAAATCCTCCGAACCCAGCTTCGGCTGCGCGTCCGCTAGTCGGACTTTCCCAAGACGTTCCCATTTTCAATCGTTTTCGCAAATCCCCGCCGCCAAAGCTGCCTGGGTGACCTTTTGGTCTTTCAAGGCATGTGCAGCTTTGGAGCATGGGTCTTTGCGGATGCACCTAGAGGCAGACCCATGACCCAGGAAACCGGCGGATTCGCCGCTCTCGAACTCAATCCGAATATTGTTGCTGCCGTTGTGGCCACCGGCTACGAAGAGCCGTCGGCCATTCAGCAACAGTCGATCCCGATCATCCTCGCCGGTCACGACATGATCGGCCAGGCGCAGACTGGCACCGGCAAGACCGCTGCCTTCGCCCTGCCGATCCTCAACAAGATCGACGTGAGCAAGCGCGAACCGCAAGCCCTGATCCTGGCGCCAACCCGTGAGTTGGCGCTGCAAGTTGCTACCGCTTTCGAAACTTACGCCAAGCAGATGCCGGGCGTTAACGTGGTGGCTGTTTACGGTGGTGCCCCGATGGGCCCACAACTGCGTGCCATCCGTAACGGCGCGCAAATCGTCGTCGCTACCCCTGGCCGTCTGTGCGACCACCTGCGTCGCGACGAGAAAGTCCTGTCCACCGTGCAGTACCTGGTACTGGACGAAGCGGACGAGATGCTCAAGCTCGGCTTCATGGACGACCTCGAAGTGATCTTCGATGCCATCCCGGCCTCGCGCCAGACCGTGCTGTTCTCCGCCACCCTGCCGTCTTCGATCCGTTCGATCGCCGAGCGCCATCTGCGCGAGCCGAAGCACGTCAAGATCCAGAGCAAGACCCAGACCGTCACCGCGATCGACCAGGCCCACCTGATGGTCCATGCCGACCAGAAGATCCCGGCTGTTCTGCGCCTGCTGGAAGTGGAAGAGTTCGACGCGCTGATCGCCTTCGTGCGTACCAAGCAAGCCACCCTGGACCTGGCCGCCGCGCTGGAAGCCAAGGGTTACAAGGCTGCCGCACTGAACGGTGACATCGCCCAGAACCAGCGTGAGCGCGTGATCGACTCGCTCAAGGATGGCCGCCTGGACATCGTCGTCGCCACCGACGTCGCTGCCCGTGGTCTGGACGTACCGCGCATCACTCACGTGTTCAACGTTGACATGCCGTACGACCCGGAGTCCTACGTGCACCGTATCGGCCGTACCGGCCGTGCCGGTCGCGAAGGCCGTGCGCTGCTGCTGGTCACCCCGCGTGAGCGCCGCATGCTGCAGGTCATCGAGCGTGTTACCGGCCAGAAAGTCGCCGAAGCCCGCCTGCCTAACCCGCAAGCCGTGCTCGATGCGCGCATCAAGAAGCTGACCAAGAGCCTGGCGCCGCTGGTGGCCGAGTCCGAGGCCAGCCACGGTGAGTTGTTCGACCGCCTGACCGCCGACCTGGGTTGCAGCGCGCGTGCACTGGCTTCGGCCCTGCTGCGCAAGGCCACCAACGGCCAAGCCCTGGACCTGGCTTCGGTGGAGCGCGAGCAGCCGCTGGTGCCGACCCACAGCCCGCGCGAGCGCAGCACCGGTGAGCGTGCCGAACGTGGTGAGCGTAGCGAGCGCAGTGGTGACCGCGAGCGTCGTGCGCCGATGCCGCTGGCCGAAGGCCGCGTGCGTTGCCGTACCGCCCTGGGTGCCCGTGACGGTATCGCCGCCAAGAACCTGCTGGGCGCGATCCTCAACGAAGGTGGCCTGGCGCGTGACGCCATCGGCCGCATCCAGGTACGCGACAGCTTCAGCCTGGTCGAGCTGCCGGAAGATGGCCTGGAGCGTCTGCTGACCAAGCTCAAGGACACCCGCGTAGCCGGTAAGCAGCTGAAGCTGCGCCGCTACCGCGAGGATTGATCCTGGCGCTGCAATGAAAAAATCCCCGGCCTAGGTCGGGGATTTTTTTTTGCCTGCACCGACCTCTTCGCGGGTAAACCCGCTCCCACAGGTATTGCGCCGGATTTCAACTTGGCGCTGTACCTGTGGAAGCGGGTTTACCCGCGAAGAGGCCCTTCAGTCGAACCGATAGATGTCCATCCCCAGCGCCCCCAGAGTGAAGCCTTGGTGCACGATGCCGAATTGCCCGCCTGCACCCATGGCGAAGTACAGCGGCAGCAGGTGCTCGTCACTGGGGTGATTGCGCACTGCGAATGGCGCCTGCCGGCGATAGTCCACCAGTGCATCCTGGTCTCCCGCCTTCAGCCGCTCCACCACCCAGTCGCGAAACGCCAGTGCCCAGGGCTCGACCGCATCCGGCCCGGCATGCCAGTCGAGCTCGCCGAGGTTGTGGGTAATGCTGCCCGAGCCGACCAGCAGGATGCCTTCCTCGCGCAGTGCCGACAGTGCCTGGCCGACCTTCAGTTGCAGGGCTGGGCCAGCCTGGCTCGGCAGTGATACCTGGATCACCGGGATATCCGCCGCCGGGTACATCAACGACAGCGGCACCCAGGTGCCATGGTCGAAGGGGCGTTTGTCGTCCAGCTTGGCGCCCAGCAGATCGGCCACTCGGCGAGCCAGCACCGGTTCGCCTGGTGCCGGATACTGCACGGCATACAGGGCCGGCGGGAAGCCGTGAAAGTCATGCCAGGTCTGTGGCTGGGGGTTGCCCGTCACCAGCAGCTCGCGGCTTTCCCAGTGGGCCGACACCACCACGATCGCCTTCGGGCGGGGCAGGGCGCGGGCCAGGGCGGCCAGGGCCGGGCCGCTGGCGCCAGGTTGCAGGGCGAGCATGGGCGATCCGTGGGAGATGAACAGGCTGGGCAGCATGGCGAGGTCCTGGCAGGTAAGATGCTGTCATCTTCGGTCAGGAAACGATCGAGATCCAATATAAGTTTTTACGGCTAAATATCGAAAAACCGGGAGGAATCATGGAGCCAGCGTTCTGGCACAAGCGGTGGGCGGACAACCAGATCGGCTTTCACCAGCTCCAGGTGAACCCGTACCTGCAGGCGCACTGGCCGGCGTTGGGCCTGGCCGTCGGGGCTCAGGTGCTGGTGCCCTTGTGTGGCAAGAGCCTGGACCTGCTGTGGCTGGCTGCGCAGGGGTATCGGGTGCTTGGCGTCGAGCTGTCGCGGCGGGCGGTGGAAGACTTCTTTGTCGAGCACGGGTTGGTGGCCGAGGTTTCCCGGCGGGGCGCTTTCGAGGTGTGGCGCTGTGGCGAGATCGAGCTGTGGTGCGGGGATATCTTCGCGTTGAATGCCGAGGATGTGGCCGGCTGCACCGGGCTGTACGACCGGGCGGCGCTGATTGCCCTGCCGCCCCGGATGCGCGAGCGCTACATGGCGCTGCTGGATGATTTGCCAGCCATCGGCAAGGGCTTGCTGGTGACGCTGGACTACGATCAGTCGTTGATCGACGGGCCGCCGTTTTCGGTGGGGGATGGCGAAGTGCGTGCAGGGTTTTCCGGGTGGCAGGTCGATGAGGTTGAGGGGCGGGAGATTCTGGACGAGAGCCCGAAGTTTCTGAAGGCAGGTGTCGAAAGATTGCTGGAGCGAGCCTACAGCGTTCGGCGCTGAAACCATCGCGGGGCAAGCCCGCTCCCACGCCTACATCGGCATCTACAGGTCGTGGGAGCGGCGGTGCGCCGCTGCGACTTGCCCCGCGATGAGGCCGGTATTGGCAATGAAAAAGGGCGACCGAAGTCGCCCTTTTCGCCCAAGCCCTGGATCAGCCGCGGCGGCGCAGTGCGTCGATGCGGTCTTCCAGTGGCGGGTGGCTCATCAGCAGGCCGGCCAGGCCGTGCTTGAGGCCGCCGTTGATGCCGAAGGCCTTCATGGTATCGGGCATGTGCACCGGCAGGCCCTGTTCGCTGCGCAGGCGCTGCAGGGCACCGATCATCGCGCCGGTACCGGCCAGGTGGGCGCCGGCTTCGTCGGCGCGGAACTCGCGGCGGCGCGAGTACCACATGACGATGATGCTGGCGAGGATGCCCAGCACCAGCTCGGCGACGATGGTCGCCACGAAGTAGGCGATACCGTGGCCTTCTTCGTTCTTGAAGATCACCCGGTCGACGAAGTTGCCGATGATGCGGGCGAAGAACATCACGAAGGTGTTCACCACGCCTTGCACCAGCGCCATGGTGACCATGTCGCCATTGGCCACGTGGCCGATTTCGTGGGCCAGTACCGCACGCACTTCATCGGGCGAGAAGCGCTCGAGCAGGCCTTGCGATACCGCGACCAGCGCGTCGTTGCGGTTCCAGCCGGTGGCGAAGGCGTTGGCCTCGTAGGCCGGGAAGATACCCACTTCGGGCATCTTGATGCCGGCTTCGCGGGACAGCTCCTCGACGGTCTGCAGCAGCCACTGTTCGTGGCGGGTGCGCGGCTGGCTGATGATCTGGGTGCCGGTGCTCATCTTCGCCATCCACTTGGAGATGAACAGCGAGACCAGCGAACCTGCGAAACCGAACACGGCGCAGAAGACCAGCAACTGGCCCAGGTTGAGGTCAACCCCGTTGGCGGCCATGAACCCGTTGAAGCCGAACAGGCTCAGGGTAATGCTTGCAACCAGCACCACCGCGAGGTTGGTGGCTACAAACAACAGAATGCGCATCATGGTTGTCACGTTCTCCTGACGGATAAGATTGTTGCGTACTGCGGGGGTATATAAGGGGGAGGCCTGGCGGTTTCAACCGGTCGACTATTTCAAACTGTGTACGCGGGGGAGTATGGCAGAGGATGCCGGAGAGGCTGTGGGAGAGAGCGTTGCAGGATGTAAGAATGAATCGCGGGGGAAAACCAACCCCCCACCGGAAAAGGACGTCCCCCCCACCCCCCTCCTCCCAACC